>NZ_BCPS01000065.1:0-80101 GCF_016586185.1 Paenibacillus sp. EPM92 | reverse complement strand
AAACAGCCGTTCTCCCTAAGGAAGAACGGCTGTTACGTTAACCGGCAATGCCATTATTTGTTGTCGAATCCGTTGCGGTTCCGGTTGCGCAGAAATGCGGGGATGTCCAGCTGGTCGTTAGACGTTTGACCGCCGAACGGACGCAAATTGTTCAGTCGGTTGTCCGTGTTCTCTTGCTGGCTCCCGCCCGTGCTTGGCGCAGCGCCTGTGCCGCCCGGCTTACGCTGGGTCGTCGAGATGCTCTTATGCTCAAAGCCGGTCGCGATAACCGTGACGATAATTTCGTCTTTCAACGTCTCGTCGATAACGGCGCCGAAGATCATGTTGACCTCGAGGTCGGAAGCCGACGCGACGATATCGGCCGCTTCGTTCACTTCGTACAGCGACAAGTTGGCGCCGCCGGTAATGTTCATCAGTACGCCGCGCGCGCCATCGATCGACGTCTCCAGGAGCGGCGACATAATCGCCTTCTTGGCCGCTTCCGCCGCACGGTTCTCGCCGGTTGCGACGCCGATGCCCATCAACGCGGAACCGCGTTCAGTCATGATGGTCTTCACGTCCGCGAAGTCGAGGTTGATCAAGCCGGGAACCGCGATCAAATCGGAGATCCCTTGTACGCCTTGACGAAGCACATTATCCGCTTCGCGGAACGCTTCCAGCATCGGCGTTTTCTTATCAACGATTTCGAGCAGGCGGTCGTTCGGAATCACGATCAGCGTATCTACTTTTTCTTTCAATGCGGCAATGCCCTGATCGGCTTGCATCGCCCGTTTACGGCCTTCGAACGTAAACGGGCGTGTGACGACGCCGACGGTCAATGCGCCGCATTCTTTGGCGATTTCGGCGATAACAGGCGCTGCGCCCGTTCCCGTGCCGCCGCCCATACCCGCCGTAACGAACACCATATCGGAGCCCTTCAGCGCGTTAAAAATCAATTCGCGCGACTCTTCCGCCGCCTTCTTCCCGACCTCCGGGTTGGCCCCGGCGCCGAGACCGCGCGTTAACTTGTCGCCGATCTGCAATTTCGTATCGGATTTGGAAAGGTGTAACGCTTGAGCATCCGTATTCACGGTAATGAACTCGACGCCCTTCACACCGTTGTCGATCATCCGGTTGACCGCGTTGCTGCCGCCCCCGCCGCAACCGATGACCTTTATTTTAGCCAGTTGGTCCAAGTCCATATCAATTTCAAACATACTAGCGTCTTCCCCCTCATTAGGCTTTCATCGCGTGAGCACGATCCACGCTAAATAAACTCGCTTAACCAATTTTTAAACCGTTCCATGGCCGAAGGCTTCTGCTCTTGACCGGAAGACGCTTTCTTGCTTACCGTCCGCTTGGCGCCTGAGCCCGATTTGGAATTCCGCAAATATTTGGAAGCATATTGTATAATTCCGACTCCGCTCGTATACGCAGGATCACGAACTCCAATAAAGTCCGGTACGGCGATGCGTACCGACGAAGCGAGTTCGACCTGAGCGATCGCCAGCATGCCCGGCATGGATACCGTTCCGCCGGTTAATACATAACCGCCCGGCAGCTCGGAAAATCCCAGACGCTGCACTTCCATGCGGATCAAATGAAAAATTTCTTGAACGCGCGGTTCGATAATGTTCGCCAGATCGACCTGCGAGAATTCCTTGTCCACGTTGCTTCCAATCCGGTTTACTTTAAACACTTGGTCCGAAGCCGCATGCTCGACGACTGCGCATCCGAATTTCAGCTTGATCTTCTCGGCAATGTCTGCCTGTGTGCGAAGTCCGTATGCAATATCGTTCGTAATATATTCCCCGCCGATGGGCAACGTGGAAGTGGCAACCAAATGGTTCTCATCAAACACGGCTATCGTCGTTGCGCCGGCTCCGATGTCGACTAACACGGTACCCATAGCCTTCTCGTCTTTCGACAACGCCAGGTGCCCTGCGGCAAGCGACATCAAGATCAACCCCGATACCCGCAGCCCTGATTTTTCTACAACGCGAAGCAAATTATGTATGGCCGTCTTCGTACCGGTCACAATCGTCGCTTCCACTTCCAACCGGACGCCGATCATGCTTCGCGGATCGTAAATTTGGTCCGTTCCATCCACTACATATTGGTTCGGCACTACGCCGATAATTTCGCGTTCGGGAGCTAACGGAATCACTTTCGCCGCTTGGATAACGCGTTCGATATCCTCGTCTCCGATCTCGCGGTCCTCGTTGGATACGGCTACTACGCCGTGACTGGATTGAAGTGCGATATGGTTGCCGGAAATACCTACGTACACATCCGAAATCTGAATGCCTACCATCCGTTCCGCGTGATCCACTGCGCTTCGAATCGACTGGACCGTCTGATCGATATCGACAATGGCTCCTTTGCGAATTCCTTGCGAGTCGGCAGATCCAACTCCTATTATGTTAATGGCGCCGTTAACGACTTCCCCAATAATAGCACGAACTTTGGATGTACCGATGTCCAAACTAACAATGATGTCATTGCTGCTCAACCCGTGGCACCTCCTGTAAAATGTAGTGTATATGAGCCGTGGTCAGCAAACCTGCTTGTAAGTATTCCACACGCTCTGGCGGTTTCCTCTTTTTTATGAAATTTTTTTCAAAAGAAAAGCGCAAAATATACCATAATTACAATTCTATCATTATTTTCTATGCTTGAGTAGACCTATTTATAGAGACTAAGGCTGCGTTTTCGTACCGGATTTGACCGGTTCCTGCTTATCGCCTGCAGCCTCGAAAGGCGCAAATGAATCCGCAAGCAGCATCGTCAGCACGCCGCTCGTTTTATTGTTCTCGCGGATGCTGGCAATGTACGATTCCATGTTGGGCATCTTGTCCGGCAAGTAACCGATCGTCGTAATGATCTCGAACTGCGAGCGCGTATACATCTTGATTTTATCCGGGTACGACGCGCTTGGCGCCGGCTTGATTTCGGAAACATCCGCAAAAAGCGCCTCGGGCAGCTTCGACATCGCCGCGCACAGCTGTATCTTCAAGGGGTCGTCCTTGCTCCAGCCCGACAGGATCGGCTTGTCCAATCTGGCTCCATGCATCGTGACGGGAATGACGCTCCCGTCTGCGAGCAGCGCTTCCACTTGACCGCCTTCACCGAACTGGTAGGCAACCTTCGGGTATTCATAAACGTAAATTTCAATTCGTCCGGGAAAGCGTTTCTTCACTTCGACCCTTTCGATCATCCGCAATGATTTGATTTGCGCCGCGATTCGCGCTGACGACACGGAGAAGAAGTGATCTCCCGGCACGACAGCCGCCGCGGTACGAATTTGTTCTTCGGCCACGAGCTGCTGGCCCTGAATGGACACCTCCGTAATCTTGCTCAGCGACGATTGGAAGAAGAGCACCAGCAGCAGCGTGACGAAAAACAAAAAAGAAACAGAAGCAGCTTTTTGCTGCTGCGGCCGCGCGGTTTTTGTTTTTGTTGTTTGATTACGGGAAGTCGTTCCTCCATGAGGGCCTCCTCTTGCCATATGTAAACCGCGGATTACCCCTCTTTCAAGAAGAAAAAGGGATAACCCGGCGGTTGCGTTCATATGAATGAAAATAACATGGCTTATTCCATGACGACCGGCGTCGTCCGAAGAATGTTCGCGCCAAGGCTGCGAAGCATCCGTTCGATGCGGTCATAACCGCGGTCGATATGATGAATTTGTTCGATAACGGTCGTGCCTTGCGCGGTTAAACCCGCGATGACGAGCGCAGCGCCTGCGCGCAGGTCGGTCGCTTCCACCGTGGCGCCGTACAACCGCGGTACGCCCCGGATGAATGCCGAGTTCAGATCGACGCGAATGTCAGCGCCCATGCGGGACAATTCGTCGACGTGTTTGAAACGGCCTTCGAATACGGTTTCTTTGACGATGCTGACGCCGTCGGCGAGGCTCAAGAGCACCATGATCTGCGACTGTAAATCCGTTGGAAATGACGGGTAGGGCGACGTGACGATCCTCTCGACCGCTTTCAGTCGGCCGGACCCGCATACGTACATTATATCACCGTCGATTGTGATTTGAACACCTGCGCGTTTTAGGACATGAATGGCCGAAGTAAGATGAGCCGGGCAGACGCCATTCAGGGTAACGCTGCCCCGGGTAACCGCTGCGGCGATCATGATCGTACCTGCGACGATACGATCGGGAATAATCCGGTAAGTACATGGGACGAGTTCCGGAACGCCCTCGATCGTAATCGTATCCGTGCCGGCGCCGATGATTTTCGCCCCCATCGCATTAAGGAAGTTTTGCAAATCTTGGATTTCAGGCTCGCGAGCCGCATTGGTGAGCGTCGTTTTTCCCCGGGCCATCGCCGCTGCCATCATGATGTTCTCCGTAGCGCCAACGCTCGGATAGTCAAGCACGATGTCGGCGCCGACCAGTTCCTTCGCCGTGCATACGATACGGCTGCCGTCGTCTTCGATGACGACGCCCAGCCCTGCGAGACCTTTTAAATGCAAGTCGATTTTACGCTCGCCGATCGCGCAGCCCCCTGGCTGATAAAGCTCCACTTTGCCGAGCCGCGCCAGCAGCGGCCCCATCAAGAATATCGAGGAACGCATTTGGCTCATCAAGTTTTCCGGGATGTGATACTGATGGACCGCATTCGTATTAACGATGACCGTTTCTCCGGCCAGCTCCGCTTTACACCCCAAGGAACGAAGAATGCCCAACATGACGCCGATGTCGGAAAGATCGGGGACGTTCTCGATCTTAACCGTTCCTTCCGCCATGATACTCGCTGCCAGGATCGGCAGTGCGGCGTTTTTCGCGCCGTGAATGCTGATGGCTCCCGATAGTGGTTTCCCGCCTTCGATAACCAGCTTTTCCAAAGTCCCACCTCCGATTTACCGCTCACCCACCACCAATACTTCAGGTACGAGAGTTACTCCGAATCGGGTACGGACCGTTTCTTTGACTTGTTCGACCAAGGTGAGCACGTCGTAGGCTGTCGCCTGCCCTATGTTGACGATGAAATTGGCGTGCAAGGGCGAGACTTCGGCGCCTCCGACACGCAGGCCTTTCAGGCCCGCTTCTTCGATCAGCTGCGCCGCGTGACGGCCTTCCGGATTCCGGAAGACACTGCCCGCGCAGGCCAGCTGCAGCGGCTGCGTTCGCAACCGGCGGTCCTTGTAGGCAGCCATCGCCGCCGCAATTTCCTTCCGGTCGCCATAACGGAGCCGGAATTCCGCCTCCGTGACGATGCCCGGGTTCGTTTGCAGAATCGAATGTCGATAAGCATATGCCAAGTCCTCGTTTTGCAGCGTAACCAACTCACCCCTCGGGAGCAGCACTTCAGCCCGCTGTAGTATTCGTGACACGTCAGAGCCGTGCGCCCCGGCGTTCATGTAGACGGCGCCTCCCACGGTTCCCGGGATGCCTCCCGCGAACTCCAAGCCGGTCAATCCTTCTTTGCCGGCGATGACCGACAGCTTGATGAACGAATATGCGCCGCCGGCCACAATCGACTCCCCTTCAATCCGGACGGTTTCCAGCGCATCCCCCAATTTGATCACGACACCGCGTATGCCTTTGTCCGCGACGAGCATGTTGGAGCCCCGACCGAGCGCCGTCCATGGGACGCGGTGCTGATGAAGCAGCTTCACTGCCGCCACAAGCTGCGTCTTATTCTCCGGAATAAGCAGAACGTCAGCCGGCCCTCCGATCTTCCATGTCGTGTAGGGGGCAAGCGGTTCGTCAAGGCGAACCTCGCCGAACGATCCCTTCATCAATTCTGATATGACCTGTTGCATGGGAACAACCTCCTTCACAGAACGCCCTGGCACCCTATTCTCGAATATCGTTCGAAAAATAGAGAGCGGCCGGCCGCCGGGCTCCGACTGTCTTTTGTATCCGAGCCGCTTGCCGCTTGCCGCTTCGCCGGGTGTCTGTCACGGTTATAGTGTAGTTTATGTGGAATGCTGCAGAGTGTGACAATCGCCTATTGCTAAATTCGTCAACCGCCGGAACGCTTAAGCGCCTCGAGCAGTCGGACGATGGTTTCGGTTCCGTTGCCGTAAGGGTTATCCGCCATGCGCCGCTTCATCGCATCCCGTTCGTCATACAAGGCGAAAATTCCGCTCACGAGCGCGTCCGCCGATAAGTCTTCTTCGAACAAAACGTGCGCGTAGCCTTGGCTCTGAAACGAATTCGCGTTCAATATTTGGTCGCCCCGGCTTGCCGCCCGCGATAACGGAATAAGCAGCATCGGCTTGTTTAAGGCAAGAAATTCGAAAATGGACGTCGAGCCTGCCCGCGATACGACAAGATCGGCGGCGGCGAGCAGGTCCGGCAGTTCGTCCTTGACGTATTCGAATTGGCTGTAGCCGCGTTTGCCTGCCAGCGTCGGATCGACATGTCCTTTGCCGCAGATGTGAATGATCTGATAGCGCTGCAGCAGCGTATCGAGCGACGCGCGCACCGTCTGATTGATGCGCTGCGCCCCAAGGCTGCCGCCCATCACCAGCAGCACCGGCTTTTGCGAATGAAAGCCGCACAGCGAGAGGCCCCGAGCGGCTGCCCCTTGCAAAATTTGCTCGCGTATCGGCAAGCCCGTGCATTCCGCTTTATCGCTGCGCACGTATTGCAACGTCTCAGGGAAGGTAACGCAGATGCGGGAGGCAAAGGGCATTGAGATTTTATTGGCCAGGCCGGGGGTTAAATCGGATTCATGCGAAATGACCGGTACGCCGGCCAGCCGGCATGCCACGATGACCGGAACGGAAACGAAGCCGCCCTTGGAGAAGACGATGTGCGGCTTGAGCCGCCGAAGCAGTCCGTACGCTTGCCCGACGCCTAACGCGACGCGGAAAGGGTCTTTGAAGTTTTTCAAATCGAAATAGCGGCGAAGCTTGCCGGAGGCGATGGGATGGAACGGTACCCCTTCATGCTCGACGATTTCGCGTTCAATCCCGTTCCGGGAACCGATATAGTGGATCTCCCACCCCCGCTCGCGCAGTTTGGCCATGACCGCCAAATTGGGCGTCACATGGCCGGCGGTCCCTCCGCCGGTGAAGACGATTTTGTTCATATGCGAAACTCACCTCGAATATCGGGAAATATTAAGCAGTATGCCGATGGAGGTCAGCATCAATGTTAAGGAAGAACCGCCCGCGCTGATCAGCGGCAGCGTGATGCCCGTGACCGGGAACATGCCGATGACGACGCCGATGTTGATGATGACTTGCACAGCGATCATGCCGACGATGCCGGTGGCGAGCAGGCTGCCGAACGTATCGGGAGCCGTAATGGCCGTGCGCATGCCGCGCCAGACCAGCACCATAAACAGAATGAGCACGCAGGAACCGCCGATAAAGCCGAGCTCCTCCGCGATGATAGAAAAGATGAAGTCCGTTTGCGGCTCGGGCAAATAGCTGTATTTTTGCCGGCTCATCCCAAGTCCGAGCCCAACGAGCCCGCCGGGTCCGATCGCATACAGCGATTGTATCGCCTGATAGCCCGCGCCGAGCGGGTCCTGCCACGGATCGAGAAAAGCCGTAATCCGCTTCAACCGGTAAGGGGCCGCTATCACGAGGCCGATGAATCCCGCCACCCCGATCAACCCTAAATACGACAAGTGCTGCAATCGCGCGCCCGCCGTATAAATAATGAGCAGTGTAGCGCCGACAAGCACCGCGCCGGTCCCAAGGTCCGGCTGGAGCATAATGATCCCGAAAGCCAGTCCGACTAAAGCGAGGGGTGGCAGCAGTCCTTTTGTAAACGCCGTGATCGGGTTCTTCTGCTCGGACAGCCATTTGGATAAATAGATGATCATGCCCATCTTCATAAATTCGGAAGGCTGGATGCCGAACGACCCGATGCCGAGCCAGCTGCGGGCGCCGCCGCGAACGACCCCGATGCCCGGAATCAAGACAGCGACAAGCAGCACGAAGCAGACGATCAGCGCCGGTTTGGCGTACCTCTTCCAAATCCAATAGTCGGTATTCATCATAAAAAACATGGCGATAACGCCGAGCGCCGCAAACAGCGCCTGACGTTTCAAGTAGTAGAACGCATCGCCGAATTCGCGAAACGCCAGCACCGCACTGGCGCTGTATACCATAATAACGCCGATGACAAGCAGAAGCAGCGTAGAGCCGAGCAAGTACATATCCGGAGCCGACCGTGCTTTGACCATTGCGACCACACCTCTAACCTTAAAAATTTAGGAGGCGGCTTGTCATCCTCCTGTTTAAAGGTTATGCACGGACTGCTTAAACATTCTTCCCCTTTCCTCATAGGAAGGAAACATGTCCCAGCTGGCGCACGCCGGCGATAACAGCACGACGTCGCCCGGCTTCGCGAGCGCGAACGCTTCCCGCACCGCATCCGTCACCGTATCCTGCAACCCGCTAGCAGCAGTATCGACGGTTTTCAGACGGCTCATGCCTGCGAGCTTGGCGACACGGACAATTTTTTCTTTCGTTTCGCCGATGGCGACGAGTCCTTTCACCTGCCGCTGGAACGCGGGAAGCAGCTCCATGTAGTCGGAGCCCCGGTCCAGCCCGCCCGCCACGAGGACGATATCTTGATCGAACGACTCGATCGTCTTGATCGTCGCCGTCGGGTTCGTGGCTTTCGAATCATTATAAAACAAGACGCCGTCCTTAGTTCGCACGTATTCGAGGCGATGCTCAACGCCCCTGAATTCGCGCAGCACACGGGCAATCGTCTCGATAGCTACGCCTGAAGCGATGGCCATCGCGCTCGCTGCGAGCGCATTCTCCACGTTATGGCTGCCGGGAATGCCGAGTTCGCTGACCGGCAGGATGGTATGCTCGGTCTCCTTTTCATCCCTGTACGTTAACAGGGCCGTCACTTGCCGCTCCTTCGCCTCCTTCAAGCTCGGCTTCACGAACAGCCCGTAAGGCAGCTCCTCCCGTACGGAAAACGGCAGTACGCGGGAACGCACCTTTGCCGCCGTTTGGCGGCAAACCGGATCGTCCCAGTTCAAGACGGCCGTATCGGCTTCCGTTTGATTGGCGAACAGCTTCATCTTCGAAACAACGTAGTCGTTCATCGTTCCATGATAATCAAGATGCGTTTCATACACATTCAACAAGCAGGCTATCGATGGCCGGAAGCTGCTCGTGCCTTTCAGCTGAAAGCTGCTCAATTCCACGACCATCCGGTTATCCTCCGCCGCTTCGAGCGCAGCTTCGGTTAAGGCCCGCCCGATATTCCCGGCGACGATAGGCTTCAGCCCGCCCGCCTCCAGCATCAGACCGGTCCATGTCGTCGTCGTCGTCTTGCCGTTTGAGCCGGTAATGCCGATGATCGGAGCTTGGCATAGGTAGTACGCCACCTCCACTTCGGTGACCGTTTCAATGCCGAGCTCATCCGCACGGCGAATCGGCTCCACGCTATAGGGGATTCCTGGATTTTTCACGACGAGCGACACGCCCTCGTGGACAAGTCCGGCCGGATGACCGCCGCAAACAACAGAAATACCCAGAGCCTCCAGTTCGTCGGCCTCAGGGCATAGTTCTCGTTCTTTCCTATCGTTGACCGTCACGTTCGCGCCGGCTTCGTGAAACCATTTCGCGACCGCGACCCCGCTGCGCGCCAGACCCAAGACGACGACCTGGCGGCCGCGGTAATTTGCAGGATGCTCCATCCTTATAACACCTCGTTAATATATAGTCCAAGACCCGCCAAGATCAGACCCGCCGTCCAGAAAGATATGACGACGCGCCACTCCGACCAGCCCACCAATTCAAAGTGATGATGAATTGGGCTCATTTTAAACACACGCTTGCCCCTTGTCTTGAAGGATACGACCTGGATAACGACCGACAAAATTTCCGTCAGGAACACGCCGCCGATCAGCGCAAGCAATATTTCGGCTTTCGTCAGGATCGCCACTGCAACCAGCCCTCCGCCAATGCCGAGCGAGCCGGTATCCCCCATAAACACCTTCGCCGGATGCGCGTTGAACACGAGAAACCCGAGCACCGCGCCGACCATGGCCGCCGAGAAGATGGCGACGTTCGGCTGCGTGTTGTTCAGGGCGATTATCGCATAAGCGCCGAACGCAATCGCGCTCGTGCCGGCAAGCAACCCGTCCAGACCGTCGGTAAAGTTGACCGCATTGGACGTGCCGAGCATAAGAAAGACGATAAAGGGAAAATAAAGCCAGCCGAGATCGAACGATACGTCGAAGAACGGAATGCGTATATCGGTGCTGTGCCCGGATTGTACGAGCAGCAAGCACACGATCGCCGAAATGAGCAGCTGACCGATCAGTTTTTGTTTTGCGGTCAAGCCGAGCGAGCGTTTGAACAAAATTTTAATGTAATCGTCAAGAAAACCGATGAATCCGTAGCCTAACGACGCCAGCAGCAAAATGACGGTCTCCATATTTTTCTCGCCAAAGCGAAGGACCGCGAGCGCCAGCGCCAGCATGATGATAATGCCGCCCATCGTCGGCGTTCCGGCTTTTTTCAAATGTCCCTGCGGACCGTCCGTCCGAATTTGCTGGCCGAATTTCAGTCGGCGCAGCAGCGGTATGAATAATGGACCCATAATCACCGCCAGTAAAAAGGCAACCCCCAGCGTGATCATTACGATATTGAAATCCACAGCTTTATCCCCCCAATTGCATGACCCAGGCGGCCACTTGCTCCATTCGCATGCCGCGCGATCCCTTGATCAGCACGACGTCGTGTGCGCCAGCCGTTCGGCCGAGCTCGTGCGCCAATTGTTCTTTATCCTCAAAATGCCGGACGCGGTTGTCCGGGAACCGGGTTCTCGCCCCTTCCGCGATATGAACCGCGAGCGGACCGTACACGAACACAGCCTCCACCTTCGCAGGATCGAGCATCTCGCCAACCTCCCTGTGAAACGCCGCTTCGTTCTCGCCCAGCTCCAGCATGTCGCCCAGTACGGCGAATTTGCGCTCGAAGCCTTCCGCTTCATGCAGCAGCGCAATCGCAGCGCGCATCGCTGTCGGACTCGCGTTGTAGGCATCGTTGAAGATCGTAAGCCCGCTTGGCGCATGCATCACCTCGATCCGCATGCCGGTCACCGCCGCACCCGCCAATCCTCGCGCAATCGTCTCCGCATCCAAACCGAAATGTCTGCCTACGGCATAAGCGGCCAGCGAGTTGACCACATTGTGCGCGCCGAGCAGCGGAATGTAAAAATCCCGCGCCCCCGCCTCATGGATACGGTAATGCGTCCCTTTCGCATCCATTCTAATGTCCGATGGATACAGATCGTTCTCCGCTCCATGGCCGAACCGAACGCGCCCATACGAGGGAGCCTGCATCCGTCCCGGCTCGGACAGCTCCGGCAGCACTTCCTCGATCAAGGGCTCGTCGCCATTGTATACGAGTGTGCCCCCCGGCAGCAGGCCGGCCAATATTTCCGTCTTGGCGCGCGCAATTTCCTGACGCGTGCCGAGCTGCAGCAGATGCGCTTCGCCGATGTTCGTAATCACGGCAATTTCCGGCTCCGCGAGCCGCGAGAGAAACTCGATTTCGCCCCGGCCGCTCATCCCCATCTCGAGCACGGCGATCTCCGTGTCCTCCGATAATTGCAGCAGCGTAAGCGGCAGCCCGATGTGGTTATTATAATTCCCCCCGGTTTTGTGCACCCGAAACGAAGTCTGGAGCACGGCTGCCGTCATATCTTTCGTCGTCGTTTTGCCGTTGCTTCCGGTTATGCCGACAATTCTAACGTGAAGCTGCCGCTTGTAATTAACGGCCAGCCGCTGAAGCGCCGCCAGCGTATCGTCGACCAAGATCAACGGCACGCCTTCGGGCGCATCCGGACGATCCTGCTGCCAGAACGACCCGACTGCTCCTTGCCGGGAAGCGGCTTCGACGAATCGATGCCCGTCGAACGCTTCGCCGATTAACGGTATATACAGATTGCCTGGCGCCAGCGTCCGCGTATCCTTCGATACGCCCTGCGCCATCAAGCTTCCGGACGATTCGTCCGTCAACGTGCCCCCCGCCATCACGGCGATTTCAGCCAACGTTCGTTTCATCACGCTTCATCGTCCCCTTATCGCTTCCTGAGCCACCAACCGGTCGTCGAACGGATGTTTGACGCCGCAAATTTCCTGATATGTTTCATGCCCTTTGCCCGCGATCAAAACCACGTCTTTGGCCCCGGCACGCCCAATCGCCTTGCGGATCGCTTCTTTGCGGTCTGCGATCAGTTCGTACCGGGACGTATCCCAGCCCGCTTCGCGAAGACCCGGCTCGATGTCGAGCAGAATCCGCTCGGGATCTTCCGTCCGCGGGTTATCGGACGTCACGTAAATATAGTCGCTGTAAGACGCCGCAATCGCCCCCATCACCGGCCTCTTCTTCCGGTCCCGGTCACCGCCGCAGCCGAACACGCAATACACGTTTCCTTCGGCAAACTGGCGAATCGTCGCTAACGCGTTCTTCAAACCGTCCGGCGTATGGGCGTAATCGACCAGCACCAAGTAAGGCTGCCCGACGTCCACAATCTCCATCCGCCCCTCTACCGAAGCGATCCGCGAGATGCTGTCCGCAATACGCTGCAGCGGAATCCCTTCGGCCAATGTTGCGGCGATGGCGCCCAGGGCGTTATAGATGTTGAATCTCCCGACCAGACGCATCCGTACCTCGGCTTCGCCCTGAAACGTCAGCAATCGAAAACGCGTCCCGCCCGCCGTCATTTCGATATCAACCGCTCTCACATCCGCAGTCTCATCGTCAATCGCGTATGTAATGGTCTGTGCGGCGGTCGCTTTACGGTAATACGCCGATGCGGCATCGTCCGCATTCAGCACAGCGAACTGCCGGCGGGCCGGGTCTTCCGTATACTCGTTCCCCAGTCTGGAGAAGAGAAGCCCTTTCGCATCCCGGTACTGCTCCATCGTCAGGTGATAATCCAAATGATCTTGCGTTAAATTGGTAAAAATACCTGTGCGGAACCGGCATCCCTTCACCCGGCCCATATCCAGCCCGTGGGAAGAAACTTCCATTAACGCGTAATCCGTACCGGCCTCGACCATGTCCCGCAAGATGCGCTGCAATTCCAGCGCTTCCTGCGTATTCGTCGCTTTATTCTCGCGGTATTCCGATCCGATCTTGACATGAATATTGCCCATCAAACCGGTCTGAAACCCTTGATCGCTCAAAATGCTTTCCAATATATACGTCGTGGTCGTCTTGCCGTTCGTGCCCGTCACTCCGATCAGCTTCAGTTCCCGGCTCGGATACCCGTAAAAGTGATTCGCAAGCACGGCCGCCGCCATTCTGGCATCGCGCACGAGCAGCGTCGGAACGCCCGCCCGCAGATCGCGTTCCGCAACCAGCGCAGAGGCCCCCCGCTCAACGGCGACGGCGGCGTAATCATGACCGTCCACAGTCAAACCCGGTACGCAGATGAACAAGTCGCCCGGTTTGACCTTGCGGGAATCGGTCGCCATGCCGGTCACTTCCGTGGCGCCGTCGCCGATCAGGCGGCTCGTGACGAGCTGGGAGGCCAGTTCTTGTAGCTGCATCGAGCGTCCCCTCCATTGGTCAATAAATCGTTAAAAAAAAGCACGGATGATCGATCTCCATTTTCACACATGGTCTCGATAAACCTTTCTTCGTTGAATAAAAATCCGCACGGATGATCGATCTCCATTTTCACACATGGTATCTATTATGGACAAAAAAACGCCCGATGAAAAGCCCAATTTTCAATTTTCATAATGAAATTGCGGGACTGGGGCCGCTTAAGACGCCGGCGGCGCCGGCTCCTGCGGCACGCCCGTGTCGGATAAGTAGATGCGAATCGTGGAGCCTTGCTCCACACGCGTGCCCGGCTTCGGCACCTGGTTGATCACCGTCTTGCCGGTACCGGATTTGGCCAGCTGAAAATTCATATTTAAATCTTCGTAAATATCGGTGACCGTCATGCCGACGAGATTCGGCACTTCCACGATGCGCTTGTCGCCATAGACGTATTTGCGGTCGAGCTGGTCTTTCCGCGGAGGCACCTTCATATAACGCAAGGTATCTTCCATCATGCTCTTCACGAGCGGCGCTGCGATCAATCCGCCGAACTGGATGCCTTGCGGGTCGTCTACGGCCGCATAAATGACGACCTTCGGATCGTCCGCAGGCGCGAAGCCGATGAATGAAACGATGTGCTCGTCGGCGGAATAACGTCCGTTAATAACTTTTTGCGCCGTTCCCGTCTTCCCTCCGACACGATAGCCGTCGATGAACGCGTTTCGTCCGGTTCCGTTCGCCACGACGCTCTCCAGCGTCTCGCGCACCTGCTTGGACGTCGCCTCGGAGATGACCTGCCGCACCATGGTCGGCTCGACCTTCTGCACCATCTCGCCGGACTCCGGCTTATACCAGGCCCTCGCCACATGCGGTTGGTACAGCTTACCGCCGTTGATCGCCGCCGAGATGGCCGTAATTTGCTGAATCGGCGTCACCGAAACTCCTTGGCCGAACGAGGTGGTCGCCAGCTCGACCGGACCGACGCGGGACGGCTTGAACAGAATGCCGTTCTCCTCGCCGCCGAGGTCGATGCCGGTTTTTTTGCCAAAGCCGAAGTCGTGGATGTACTTGAACAGCAAGTCGGTGCCCAGACGCTGGCCCATGACGACGAAGCCCGGGTTGCAAGAGTTTTCAACTACCTGCTGGAACGTTTCGCTTCCGTGTCCTTGCCGCTTCCAGCAGCGAAGACGCGCCCCCGCCACCTCGATCGAGCCGGGATCGTGAAAGCCTTCGGTCAGCTTCACTTTGTTTTCCTGGAGGGCCGCAGCAAGCGTAATGATCTTGAAGGTTGATCCGGGCTCGTAGGTCATCCAAATCGGCAGGTTGCGGTTATAGCTTTCCACCGGGTATTGCTTGTAGTTGCTTGGTTCATAACCCGGCCGGGACCCCATCGCAAGAACCTCGCCGTTGTTCGGATCCATGGCGATCGCAACGATGTGTTTCGGTTGATATTTCAGCATCGCTTGATCAAGCTCCCGCTCCATGATCGCTTGAATGTTGCTGTCGATCGTCAGCTGCAGATTGAGTCCGTCCATCGGCTCTTTGTACGTGTCGGTCGATCCCGGCATCAGCTTGCCGTTGGCTTGCGCCAAATACGAAATGCCGCCATTGAGACCCGTGAGCAATTTATCATACTTCAATTCTATGCCCGTCAAGCCTTGATTATCAATTCCGGTAAAACCGAGCACATGTGCGGCCAATCCGCCGAACGGATAATACCGTTTGTTGTCTTCGGTGACAACAATGCCCGGCAGCTGCATATTGCGGATTTCCTGCGCTTTTTCCTGCGAAATTTTGCGGCCGCCGGGCTTGATATAAGCTTGAGATTTGCGTACTGTAATTTGTTTGTAAACTTCCGCTTCGCTGAGGTCGAGCGCCGCCGCCAGCTTGGCCGCCGTCATCTGCGGATCTTTGATCTGGACAGGAATGGCCATGACCGTCGGCGTGCTTATATTGTAGGCCAGCTGTACGCCATTCCGGTCAAGCAGCTCTCCCCGTTTAGCCGTAACCTCGATGTTTCTTCGCCAAGATTCCTCGGCTTCTTTCGACAGCCTCGGCCCCATCCATATTTGCACGTACGCGAGCCGCACCACCAGCGCGAAGAACAAAATCGTTCCTATTATCAGTGCGGCGAATAATCGTCGGCGAACCGTTACATTCGATGCCCGCATGCCCGCTCCTTCCCCCTCCTGAATCAAGAATGGTTTCATATCATCCCTATTCAGGACAACCCGGGGTTAGAACAAGCTATCGTTTGGCGGCGTTCTTATCGGTTTTGCTTCCGGTTGCGGACGATGGGGATTCAGCCGGGTTATCCGGCGTCTCCAACAGTTCGCTGTATGGCTTCAGGGACAGCGTCAGCACCCGCTCGCTCTCGGTTCCTTCGAGCGTTTGGGCAGCCACATACCCTTCTCCTACGGATTGACAGCGCACTTTCAGGAGCGAGCATACTTCCATCGCGTCGCGAAGCGATTTGCCGGTTAAATTCGGGATCGATACGTGCTCAGGCTGTTCCAGCACTACATAGATTCGTTGCGAATTCCCGATTTCAGTATCAGGAGCAGGCAATTGGGCCAAAACGGTCGAGCCTTTTCCATACGATTCTACACTGACGCCCGATTTGTTCATTAAAGATTTCGCTTGGTCAAGCGTCATGCCGGTCAAGTCCGGCGCTTTCGTCTTCTCGCTGACCGGCGCCGGCTGCGTCTGTACCGTCGTCGGAGCAAGCCCCATATAACGCAGCGATTGCGAAACAATCTCGCGAAACGCAGGCGCGGCAACCTCTCCACCGCGATGGTAGTCCCCGCCGAGATCCGGCTCGTCGGCGATAATCGTAACAAGAATGCGCGGATTTTCAATCGGGGCGTAGCCGATAAAGGAAATGACCCATCTCCCTTCGGCATATCCCTTTTCACCCGGAAGCACTTTGTTGGCCGTACCTGTCTTACCGGCGATCCGGTAGCCGTCGATATAGGCTCTTTTTCCCGTTCCAATATCCTGGTCGGAGACTACCTGCTCCAAATATTCGCTGACTTGCTTCGCCGTCTTCTCCGATACGACTTCGCGGATCACCTTCGGTTCGAACTTCTGGATAACCTCGCCGGTATCAGGCTTCGTAATCTCTTTAATCAGATGAGGCCACATCAGCTTGCCCCCGTTCGCAACGGCGGCATAGGCGGCCGTTTGTTGAATGGCGGTAGCGGTCAAGCCTTGTCCATAGGTCGCCGTTGCAAAATCGGGAGCATAACGCATATTGACTATACCCGGCACCTCGCCGGAAATGTCGATGCCCGTCCTTGCACCGAAGCCGAATTTGGTAATATATTGGCGCAGTTTGTCCTGCCCGAGCTTCTCGATGCCAAGCTTAACGAAGGCGACGTTACTCGAACGCTTCAAACCTTCTAAGTACGAAATTTTCCCCCATCCTGAAATGTTATGGTCATGAAGACGCCGGTCGGCCACTTTGATCGAACCGGATTGATACGTCTCATTCGGATTGAACAGCCCTTCTTCTACGGTAGCCGCTAATGTGACCAGCTTGAAGGTAGAACCGGGCTCATATTGGGAGGCCACGGCATGATTAAGAAAATCTCGCGTTTCTTTCGTTTCCCAATATTTGTTCGGGTTGAACGTCGGGACGTTCGCCAATCCTAAAATTTCCATCGTTTGCGGATCGACCGCAATCGCCGTTATGCTTTTCGGCTTAAATTTCTCGTTCACCTTCTGCAAGGCGCTTTCGATATAAAACTGAATATTTTTATCGAGGGTCAACTTCACATCATCCCCGTTGACAGCCGGCTGATACCGGCTTTGCGAGTCCGGCAGCTCGACGCCCTTCCGGTCTTTCTCATAAATCAACCAACCGGGAGAACCTCTCAAATATTTATCCAGCGTTAATTCCAGCCCCATAATCGGCTTATCTTCCTTGTTTATATATCCGATCAGGTGCGAAGCCATCGTCTCGGCGGGATAAAACCGCTTCTGCTCGGGAAGCAGCAGGATTCCCGTACTTTCGTTTTTCTTGGGCAGCTTCGACTGTAAATCGGAAATCATCTTCTTAATTTTATCAGCCGTTTCGGCGTCGATTTTCCAGCCATCGTTCCCCAGCTCCACCTGGGCGTAATACTTGCCGTCCTCTTTCTTCTTGTTGATGCGCGTACGGATCTTGTCCTCCATCGCCATCACAGCGCCCGCATCGTCAGCCGGACTTAAGATTGCCGCCAATCCTTTGACGACATCCAATTCAAGTCCTTTGTTCATAATCGTTTCCGGCTCCAACGCGATCGTGTAGGAAGGCGCATCTTCCGCCAAAGCCTTGCCGTTCCGGTCGGTTATCGTGCCGCGGATAGGTGGAATTTCTTTGTCCATCGCCCATTTTTCCTTCGCTTTGGAGAGCAGCTCTTCGCCTTGAACAACCTGCACCCAATACAATCGGGTCACCAGAACAGCAAAAAGGAGGGTGAATCCCCCTCCAATGAGTAACGACCGCAGTTTCACCATTTTCGTCATGGTCTTATCCCCCTATTCCCGCTTACGGATCAGGGCTGATCCTTCGTTTTCTTGACGCCGGACGCCGTCTTGGTTTCGGTCGATTTAGACGCGGCTTGTCCATTCGAATCGGCCGCGGCTTTGTTCTTGTTCGTCTTCACTTGATCGGGCTCAGGCGTTACGAAGCCGAGCTCCTTTGCTTTTTCGAGCATCCGGTGCGGCTCGGACAAAGCATCCACCTTTTGCTTCAAAATGCTGTTCTCCGCTTCCAGCTTGGCGATTTGCTGCTCGATGCTCCTGATGTTGGCATTCATTTCGTAAATTTGCGCGTAACGCCAAATAATCAACCCTGCAACGACGACGCAAATCGCAACCGTAAACAAATACAAGAGCTTTTCCTGCAGCGGCAGCGTCTTATTCCGTTGTACGACGCGCTTCGTCTCTTTCGCTTTCACCTGTTGCTCCGTTCGCTGCTCCACCGCTAGGTTTCCATGAATATAAGCCGGCAAAATAATTCTCCCCCTTAATCCTTCACTTTTTCCGCGATTCTAAGTTTTGACGAACGGGCTCTCGGATTTGCTTCGAGCTCCTCTTCACCCGGTTCTATCGGCTTACGGTTAACCAGTTTCAATTGACCTGTCGGGTTGCATGCGCACATCGGAAGATCGGGCGGACATATGCATTTTGCCACGTACCCGGCGAACGTCTGCTTGCAGATGCGATCCTCGAGCGAATGGAACGTAATGACGGCCACCCGCCCTCCCGGAGCAAGGCAGCGCACCGCTTGCTTCAGCGCATCCTCGAAGGCGCCAAGCTCGTCGTTGACGGCAATCCGCAGCGCTTGGAAGCTGCGCTTGGCGGGATGCGGCCCGGTTCTGCGCGCGGCAGCCGGAATCCCTTCTTTAATCAGCTCGACCAGCTGTCCCGTCGTCTCGATAGGAGCTGCGCTGCGGGCGGAGACGATGTTTGCGGCGATGCGCCGGGCGAATTTCTCCTCCCCGTATTCGAACAGAATATCGGCGATTTCTTTCTCGGACCAACCGTTAACAATATCTTTCGCCGTAAGCGGCGCTGTACGGTCCATCCGCATATCCAGCTCCGCATCGTGGTTGTAGCTGAATCCCCGGTCGGCTTCATCGAGCTGCGGCGAGGAGACGCCGAGATCGAACAAGATGCCGTCGACCTGTGGATGCCCGTCCTTCACGGCCTCTGGAATTCGGGAGAGCTCCTGTTCCAAATAACGAAAGTTGCTGCGTACGAGCCGTACCTTGTCCTGAACGCCGGAAAGACGCTCTTTGGCGTTCGCTAAGGCGATGTCGTCTTGATCAAATGCGATCAGCAGCCCGCCCGGACCGAGTCTCGACGCAATTTCCAAACTGTGCCCGGCTCCGCCAAGCGTACAATCGACATATATACCGTCAGGCTTTATATGTAATCCTTCCACGGCTTCTTGCTTAAGCACCGTAATATGATGAAACACGGCTCCATCCTCCTACATCGAACTAACACCGGATTAAAAGTCAAAATTGAAGTCGACAAGCTTCTCGGCGATTTCGGCAAACGATTCTTCCGATTGCCTGGAATAGTCTTCCCAGATTGCCTTACTCCAAATCTCTACCCGGTTGGATACGCCGATCACGACGCAATCTTTCTCCAGCTTGGCATGGTCGATCAACGTATTCGGCAGGTTTACCCTGCCTTGCTTGTCCAGCTCGCATTCGGTGGCGCCGGAGAAAAAAAACCGCGTAAACGCACGCGCATCCGATTTCATCAGAGGCAGCGCCTTAAGCTTTTGCTCCAGAACAGACCATTCTTGCATGGGATACACGAACAAACATTGATCGAGACCGCGAGTGACGATGAACGATGCTCCGAGGGCTTCACGAAATTTGGCAGGCACAATCATACGGCCTTTGTCGTCGACTGTGTGCTGATACTCCCCCATGAACACCACTCGCCACCCCCTTTCCCTCCACTTTACCCCACTTCCCACCACTTGTATAGTAATGTTTCGCCATATTAACAAAAAATCCTGCTTCATCGTCGCGATGAAACAGGATTTTTTCGATTTATTCGGTTTTGTTTTCTTCCGCCAGCCGCTGTCGCACGCTTGCCAGCTTCGCTTTCCTTCGGCGGCGCACCCACCAGAGCGGAATGGCGACGATGACAAGCAGCACAAGAATCGGAAGCGCGCCGGCCAGTACGACAACGATCCCCTGCAGGACGACGTTCAGCACTGTCAGCGAGCCCTGCAGCGCGGCGGATGCCCGTTTTGCGAGCGGCCCTCGTTCTTGTGCGCCGATCGCCTCCGCCGAACCGATTTTTTGCGCGATGCGCAGATCGATGGTGGAGTACGATACGTTTTGCTCCAGATAACGCATACGCCCTTTAATACGTTCGATTTCTTCCTGCACCTTGCCCAGCTCGCTCGAGAAGGCTACCAGCTCATCCGCTTTCGTCGCCTTCTCCATGAAGGAAATCAACCGGCTTTCCACGAGCTGCTTCGCCTTCAATCGGGACGAGAGGTCCACATATTCCTCCGTCACATCCTGGCCTTCCATCGATTTGCGCATGGACGGATTGATTTTCTCCAGTTCGACGAGCAGCGATTGGAAGCCGTTCGCCGGGACCTTGATGACGAAGGTGCCGGACTTCTCCGATGCCGATGTGCTTTCGTTAAACTGCAGCACATAGCCGCCCGAACGCTTAACCGCCTCCTGCACGCGCGTCTCGGTGTCCGCGTAGTTCTCGACCTGCATCGATAGGTTGGCGCGATAAATGATCTTACGGCTGTATGCATCGTCGCCTTCCGCGGCCGTTTGCCCGGTAAAGCTCCCGCCCTGCGGCGGCGCGTTCTGCGAAGACGCGGCGGCGGCGTTCTGCGCTTCGCCGCCCGCCTGATCGGCAGCGCCCGCACTGACGCTTTCGTGCTGAGCCGAGTTTGCCGTCGGTGCTCCCGATTTGGCGGCCTCGCTCGCGGATTTATCGGAGCTTGCGGAGCTGCAGCCCGCGAGCGCCGACGCGATAAGCGCCGACGCGAGCAGCAGCCTCGCGCCCCGGCGGTTGATCGCGACTCGGAACCCGTTGCCCGACCGACTTCTCTCTTCTTTCATTCGATAATCCCCCTCGCTCTCTGCAATCGATCCATCAGGCCGCCCTCCGTAATCCTAACAGGAAGCGCAGCCTTATCTATCCAGACGATTAGGGAAGAATTGATGTTGCACAGACCGCCAGCCCGAATTAAAAAAACGCCGATTTCGATCCAAAGCGCCCCTTCCCATACGGCCGAAACATACCGGAAACATCCGAGAAGCCAGGAAACCTTGCCCTTATCGTCCAAAAAGCGCCTCGACCGTTTCGTCGAGGCGCTCCTTATACAATCGTATTAATGCTCGGCCCAGCTGTCCAAGTACGACTTCTGCTCGTTCGTCAGCGTGTCGATACCGAAGCCGAGCGCCGCCAGCTTGAAGCGAGCCACCTGTTCGTCCAGCTCGTAAGGCACGTTCACCACTTTGCTGCCGATTTGCTTATAGTTGTCGTTCACATATTTCAGGGACATCGCTTGCAGTGCGAACGTCATATCCATAATTTCCGCAGGATGACCGTCGCCTGCCGCCAGATTGACGAGCCGTCCTTCCGCGAGCAGATAAAACTTGCGGCCGTCCTTCAAGGTATATTCTTCGATATTGCGGCGCACGGTACGCTTCGATACGGACAATGCCTCGAGCTCCGGTTTGTTCACTTCGACGTCGAAGTGGCCGGCGTTGGACAACACCGCACCGTCCTTCATCACTTCGTAATGCTCGCCGCGAATGACGTCGCGGTTGCCTGTGACCGTGACGAAGTAGTCGCCGACTTTCGCCGCTTCCACCATCGGCATAACGGCAAATCCGTCCATGTACGCTTCAACCGCCTTGATCGCATCGATTTCCGTCACGATCACGTTGGCGCCGAGTCCTTTGGCCCGCATCGCCACACCTTTGCCGCACCAGCCATATCCGACAACGACAACTGTTTTCCCGGCGACAACGAGGTTCGTCGTCCGGTTGATACCGTCCCAAACCGACTGGCCCGTACCGTACCGGTTATCGAACAAATATTTGCAGAACGCGTCGTTGACGGCAACCATCGGGAACTGCAGCTGTCCGTCTTTCTCAAGCGACTTCAAGCGCAAAATGCCCGTGGTCGTTTCTTCCGCGCCGCCGCGCACCTTTTTCAGCAAATCCTTGCGCTCGGAATGAAGAATCGTCACCAAGTCCCCGCCATCGTCGATAATCAAGTCCGGCTCGGTCTCAAGCGTCTTGAGCATTAGTTCCTTGTACTCCTGCGGGTCCGGGTTGTACTTGGCGAACACGGTAATCCCGTCTTCGACGAGCGCCGCGCACACGTCGTCCTGCGTGGAGAGCGGGTTACTGCCGCAGATCGCCACCTCCGCGCCGCCGGCTTGAACAACCTTGGCCAAATAGGCCGTTTTTGCTTCAAGATGAAGCGAAATCGCCACTTTAAGCCCTTTGAACGGCTGTTCTTTTTCGAATTGCTCGCGAATTTTATTCAGCACCGGCATGTGGGCATTCACCCAATCGATTTTCAAATGCCCTTCGTGCGCGAGCGAGATGTCGCGGATTATACTGGAATCTACCGTACTTTTAGCCACGTAAACTTCCTCCTCATAATAGATAATGAAATGAATTACATATAACAGATGCGGTGCTTGCCGTCAATTTCATGCGGGGTTTGCACCAATTCGTCCAGCCAGGCGCTGCCGTACTTGTTCAAATACGCGGAGATATTGAATACCCGCTCCTGCAGCTTGCCGGACGGCAGGACGGATTGACCGATCCGCGCGAACTGGCGCAAGCCCGATTCGTTCTGCGAACGGAGGCCGTCTTCCGCCTTTTGCCCGAAGAAGTCGATTTGCTCCAAAATTTTGCCTAAATTCGTTTCACCCAGCTTTTGCAGGCCCGGATTGATCTCGGCGACCGACGACACGATCGGCTCGTACAGCTCCCGGAACTTGTTCTTGACGTCGGCAAAACGATCCTTCAGCTGCCAGCGGTCTTGCGCTTCCAGCCAAGCCTGACGCCGTTCCTCCAGACGGAACCTGACGTCGTCCAAGGTCAGCCCGAGCTTCTGCATATTCTTCTGAGCGGTCCCTTCCACAATCGTGAAGCCAAGACGCGGCCACAAAATCGGCATACGCATGCCAAGCGTATGGAACGCTTGCTGCGTCAACCCCCAGTAGGCGATCTCCGCGGGGCCGAGCACCGTGCCGAGCACCGGCAGCAAGTAATCCTGCATGAGCGGCCTCGTCATCACGTTGTTGCTGAGCCGTTCCGGCGCAGTCTGCGCCCAGTCGAGCAGCTGCTCCTTCGAAAACCGGCGCTCGCCTTTACGATCCGTATAGCACTGACCTGACGCATCTGCAAACAGCAGCGTCCGCTCGCCCCGCTCGTCGAACACGAACAAGTTCAGACTATTCTCGCTCCCGTCCGCCTGAGGCTCGTATCCAAGCTCCTGCAAGCGTGCCCGATTGCGCAGCAGCGCCTCGCCGATCGCAGACGAACGTTCGATCAACGTATGGAACATCGGTCCCTCCAGCCGGCGCAGCGCAGGATCGTCCGAATCCAGCAGCACAAGCCCGTACTTGCCGAACAAGCCTGCCAGCAGCTTCGCGAACCCATCCACCAATGTGTCCGAAGACTCCGCCGCCGAACGGAATTCCGCCAGCACGCCTTCCTTAAACTCGGTAGGCATCAACGATGCATCGAGCTGCGCCAGAGCCGATTCCCATTGTTCGCGGCTAAGTAAGGTTTGGCTGACCGACGTACGCCGATCGTCCGGACGCTCCACCTTCATTTTCTCAACCCGCAAATCGGCCGACAAGAAATAGGTGTGATTCACTTCGTCGAAATCGTGATCTTCCCCGGCAATCCAAAATACCGGCACAACCGGCCGGTTCAACGCTTCAGCCGATTGCCTCGCCGCCTGTATAATGGTGATCGCCTTATAAACGACCATCAGCGGCCCCGTAAACAAACTCGCCTGCTGCCCTCCTACCACGCACAACGTGCGTGCATCGCGCAGCGATTCGATCCCTTGCAACGCCTCGGGAGCGTTGCCGGCCTTGCGATTGAAAGCCCGCAAAGCTTCGGCAAGCCCTTCGCGATCTGCACCGAACGGCCGTTCACGGTCTAACCAGTCCGCGCGCGCGCTCCACGCCCCCTTCGACCAAGGGTCGTAATCGTAAAGTCCGCTTGCCTTCTCGGAGCGATTTATGTAATCGTCGGTCAAAGGCTGGCCGGTTCGCCATTCCACTGTTTCCAAACGCAAAGCTCCCGCCGCCCTTTCCTCTGTATGGAGTCGAACTCGTATTGACAACTCATTCCTACTGATGTTAACAAAAAAAGCCCCCAAAGAGCAAGGGGCTTCTCGTAAGCTGTTAATAAAGATGGCAAGCGGTAAAGTGTCCCGGCTTCACTTCTTTGAATTCCGGCATCACCGCTGCGCATTCCGGCATCGCCATCGGACAGCGGGTCCGGAACGGACAGCCGCTGGGCGGGTTGAGCGGGCTCGGAATCTCACCCTGCAGAATGATGCGCTCGCGCGTACGCTCAACTTCGGGATCCGGAATCGGGATCGCCGACAGCAGCGATTGCGTGTACGGGTGCAGCGGGTTCGCGTACAGCTCCTCCGCCGTCGTCACCTCGACCAGTTTGCCCAAGTACATCACGCCGATGCGATCGGAGATGTGCTTGACCATCGCCAAGTCGTGCGCAATGAACAAGTAGGTCAGACCGCGTTCCTTCTGCAGCTTCTTAAACAGGTTGACGACTTGCGCTTGTACAGACACGTCCAGCGCCGATATCGGCTCGTCCGCAATGATGAACTGCGGCTCGATCGCGAGCGCCCGGGCAATGCCGATCCGCTGGCGCTGACCGCCCGAAAACTCGTGCGGGAACCGGTTTGCGTGTTCTTCGTTCAAGCCGACGGCTTGCAGCAGCTCGGATACGCGAGCCTTGCGCTGCTTGCCCGTGTACAGCCCGTGAATGTCGATTCCCTCAGCGATAATGTTGCCGACGGTCATCCGCGGATTCAACGAAGCGTACGGATCTTGGAACACCATCTGCATGTGACGGCGAAACTCCTGCTGCTTGCGGCCGCGAAGGCCGTGAACGTTCTCTCCGTTAAAGAGCACCTCGCCGCCGGTCGCTTCATAGAGCCGGATGATCGTGCGGCCGGCCGTCGACTTGCCGCAACCGGATTCGCCGACGAGTCCGAACGTCTCGCCGCGCTCGATGGCGAAATTCAAGCCGTCGACGGCTTTCAACGTTTTGCCGCTGCCCAGGTGAAAATGCTTCTTCAAATCGCGAACTTCCAATAAAGGCTGCGGCTTACTCATCGCGAGACACCTCCCGTTTCTAGCGGACGTTCGACCTTCGGCGCGTCCGGATGCAGCAGCCAACAGGCGGCCGCATGCGTTTCGGAGAGCGGGGTCTGCTCCGGATCGTTCTCCAGACATACTTTCATCGCATAAGGGCAGCGCGCTGCGAAAGCACAGCCCTTGGGCGGTGCGAACAGATCCGGCGGCGTGCCCGGAATCGGAATCAGATCGCTATCCTTGTCCTGATCCAGGCGCGGTACCGAACGGAGCAGCCCCCATGTGTATGGATGTCTCGATTGATAGAAAATTTCATCGACGGTACCTTGCTCCACCACTTTGCCCGCATACATGACGACGACGCGCTGCGCCATCTCCGCGACGACGCCAAGGTCGTGCGTAATGACGATGATGGACGCTTCCGTTTGCTCCGACAGCTTCTTCATCAAGTCGATGATCTGCGCCTGAATCGTCACGTCAAGCGCCGTCGTCGGTTCATCCGCGATCAGCAGCTTCGGATTGCACGCCAGCGCGATCGCAATCATCACGCGCTGCCGCATGCCGCCGGAGAGTTCGTGCGGATATTGGTGAATCCGGCCTTCCGGATTGGAAATGCCGACCAGCTTCAGGATTTCAACCGCTCGCGCGTTAGCGGCGTCACGGCTCAAGCCTTGATGCTTGATCAGGCCTTCTGTTATTTGCTTGCCGATTGTCATCGTCGGATTCAGCGACGTCATCGGATCCTGGAAAATCATCCCCATCTCCGAACCGCGGATGCTCTCCATCTGCGAATTTGAACAGCTGGTAATTTCCGTCTTGCCGTCAAACAAGATCGAACCGCCTTTAATCCAGCTCGGCGGCGAAGGAATCAGCCGCATGATCGTTTGTGCCGTCACGGATTTCCCGCACCCGGATTCGCCTACGATCGCCAATACTTCGCCTTTATCTAAATGAAAGGATACGCCCCGCACAGCTTGTACTTCGCCGGCGTAGGTGCGGAACGAAACCCGCAAATCCTTAACTTCCAATATCGGTTTACTCATGAATTGTCACCTCCGAATAACTGACTGCTTATTTGCGCATCTTCGGATCAAGGGCATCCCGCAGGCCATCGCCGAGCAGGTTGAAGCTCATCAGGATCAAACTGAACAGCAGCGTCGGGAAAATAACCCGATGCGGATACAAGCGAATCGAATTCGCGCCGTCGGACAACAGCGAACCTAACGATGCCAACGGAACCCGGATGCCAAGTCCGATAAAACTGAGGAACGCTTCAACGAAAATCGCCGAAGGGACGATGAACGTAATTTGTACAATAATCAAACCGAGCGCGTTCGGCACCAAATGCTTCATAATAATGCGCGCGCCCCCGGCGCCGAGGGTACGAGCCGCAAGCACGTATTCCTGTTCCTTCAATTGTAAAACTTGACCGCGCACAAGCCTCGCCATAGGCACCCAGCCGGTGATGGCATAGGCAATGATAATCGTCTTGAAGCCCGGTCCGATCACGATAATCAACAAAATGGAAATCAACAGAAATGGGATCGAATAAATAATTTCGATGAACCGCTGCATAATATCATCGACGCGGCCCCCGTAGTAAGCGGAGATTCCGCCGTAAATGACCCCGAACACGAGGTCGAGCAGCGCGGCCGTAATTCCGATCGCAAGCGAGATCCTCGTACCCCACCATACCCGAACCCACAAATCCCGTCCGAAGTCGTCCGTGCCGAACCAGTGGACGGCCGAAGGCCCCATGTTTTTAATATCATAGTTTTGCGTCGCATAGTCGAATTTGGACAAAATCGGACCGAAGATCGACAGAAGCGTCAGAAGGATGAGCGTGATCAAGCCGAACATGGCGAGCTTGTTTTTTTTCAACCGCCGCCAAGCGTCCTGCCAATTCGTCATCGACGGACGAACGATCGTTTCCCGGTTCACTTCTTCCTTGCCGACCGGCTGGAACAGATCTTTGGATATTTCCATCATTTGCTTCCTCCCTTCGCCAAGCGTATCCGCGGATCGACAAGCCCATAGAGCACATCGGTAATAAACAGCACCACGACGAGAATAAACGCATAGAAAATCGTCAAACCCGTAATCATCGTGTAGTCATTGGAATAAATCGACTGGACGAAATGCTTGCCGAGACCCGGCACTACAAAAATTTGCTCCACGACCAGCGTACCTGTAATCAGGTTAACGAATACGGGACCGAGCACCGTAATGACCGGCAAAATCGCATTCCGGACCGTATGCTTCACCACAATCGAAGGCGAGGATAATCCTTTGGCCCGCGCCGTCTTAATGTAGTCTTGATTCAGCACGTCGAGCATCGACGTTCGCATAAGCCGCGCCAGGATGGCAATGGTACCGAACGATAACGCGATGGCGGGCAGTACCCTGGACGAAGGCCCTGTCCACATGCCCGGCGGCAGCCAGCCGAGCTTCACGCCAACGAAATAGGAGAGCAGAGGTCCGAGCACGAAGGAAGGAATCGAAATCCCGACGATAGCCGTAAACATCGCCGCCACGTCCAGCCCCTTGTTATGATTTAACGATGCAACAATACCGAGAATAAGACCGACGACAATAGCGATCAGCAGCGCCCACAATCCAAGCTCGAGCGAGGCCGGGAATGCTTGTTGAATAATATCCGTCACTTTACGCGTAGGAAACTGGAACGAAACACCTAGATCGCCGTGAATGACGTTGTTCATATATTTGAGGTACTGATTCCAGATCGGCTGGTCGAGACCGTATTGGGCATACAGGATCTGACGCTGCTCAACGGTCATTTTCTGCGAGTCTTCGCCAAACGGGTCCCCCGGCAAATTTTTCATCAACACGAATGTGAATGTCACAATGAGCCATAAGGTTACCACCATATACACCAGACGTCGTAGCAAGTAACGAAGCATGGCACACCTCCTAAACTAGTAAAAAAACAATTGCGCACAGCGCGGCCGAATCAGCCGAACTGCTTCGCAAGCATAGTAGACAACACCAGGGACTATGTTTGCGAAGCAGTTCCGCGCAACCGCCGTCCTTACCTGTCGCCAGCGGTCCAAAAGAAAAATCGAGGCCGTTCTTCATAAGCAGAACGGCCCCCTCTTGCATCGAATCAGCCTCGATTAATATAAAATTACTTGATAGAAACCCATTTTAATTCCCACTCTTTGGACATCGCCGGCAGAATCAAACCGTCGACATTCACTTTCTTCGCGTACGGACGCGTACGGAAGTAGAGCGGGGCGACCGGTGCGTCGTTCATCAACATTTTCTCGGCGTCAACGAGCATTTGGGAACGTTTCGCCAAGTCAACCTCTTTGTCGGCCGCTTTGACCAGATCATCGTAAGCTTTGCTGTTGTACTGCACGTAGTTAAAAGACTTGTTATCGGACATCCACATGTTAAGGAACGTCATCGGGTCGTTATAGTCCGCGCCCCACAAAGCGATCAACGCGTCAAAGTTGTTCTCCTGCATATTTTTCACGCGAAGTGCGAATGGCAGCGGTTCGCCGTCCACTTCGACTCCCAGATTTTGTTTCCATTGCGCTTGAACAAACTCGATCGTTTTCTTAGCCGTTTCCGTATCGTCGGAAGTCAGCTTGAACTTCGGCAATGACGTCATGTTCAGTTCCTGCAAACCTTCGGCAAGCAGCGCCTTCGCAGCTGCCACGTCGTACGCAAACTGCGTATCGCCCGCTACTTTACGGAACTCCTGCTTGTTGCCGTCCATCACTGTTCCCGGCACCAAACCGGTGGAAGGGATCGAGGCGCCGCCAAGCACAACTTCATTCAACGCTTTGCGGTCTACGGCCATGCCGAGCGCTTTACGTATTTTTGCGTTAGCAAACGCCGGCACTTTGTTGTTATGGAACATGATATAGCTGGTAACAAATTCCTTTTTCAGCGTCAATTCCGGCTTGCCCTGATACATTTGGAATTGATCGCCTTTAAGTTCCGTCAGGTCAACTTGATCCGTCTCAAACATATTCAGAGCCGTATTCGGGTCTTTGACGACGTTAACGGTAACTTTGGTCAACCTCACGTTAGCGGCGTCCCAATAATTTTCGTTTTTGACCATGACGAGCTGCTGCTCATGATCCCACTTTTCCAGCTTGAACGGACCTGCGCCGATCACCTTGTCCGCATCCGCGCCGTATTTGTCGCCTTGCGTTTTCACGAAGTCCGCTTTCTGCGGGAAGAAGATCGGCATGGACAATTGATCGGTGAAGAACGCGACCGGACGCTCCAAGGTGATTTCAAGCGTTCTATCGTCCTTCGCCTTCACGCCGAGCTCCGCTTTCCTGGCTTCGACTTCTTCCGGATTCGCTGTATTCAAAGCTGTTCCGCCTTTAATCCAGGCAAGCATCGATGCGTATTTCGCTTTCGTGGCCGGATCCAGGGTGCGTTGGTAGGCCCACACGAAGTCATTTGCGGTCAGCGGCGAGCCGTCTGCCCATTTCAAACCGTCACGCAGCGTGATCGTGTACACCAGACCGTCCGGAGAAATGCTCGGCAGCTCTTTAGCTAGCGCCGGCTCCGGCTTGCCTTCCCCGTTAAGACGATACAAACCTTCATTGATCGCATTGATGATCGTGAAGGTCGGGTTTGTCGTAGCAATCGAGCTATCTAAAGCTGGCGGTTCGGCCGATAAATTGATTCGAATTTCTTGCACCGACGCTTTTCCGGGTTCTGTTGCAGCACCCCCCGCTTGGTCATTGTTGGCATTGCCTGAACAACCCGCAACCGTAGCGCCAAGCACGGCCGTTACAGTCGCCAAGACTAGAAGTTTATTCAACTTCATAGACATCCTCCTCCTCAAATATGTAATTATATGTTAATTCTGAACTAGTACAGAATTCCCACCAAAGTAATATTATCCTGTATTTATTCATTGAATTTATTATCTTTCCAATTGTAAATAGCTGTAACCGTTGCCAGATAGAAATTATACATCCATTGGTCAATAAATTCTAGTACTATTATTTAACATTGGTCAATTATTAGATGATGTAGCCGCACAAAAAAACGCGGCAGCTTCCCTGTTTCCTGAAAAAAAAGAGCCTATGTCATAGGCTCTCAAATCAGGTACTATTTTATTCGCAACATTTAAGATAAATCCAACTTGCGCACCGAGTTCAACACCTTATCGATCGCATAGGACAATTCGCGGTAAACGTCGGTTTCGGCCTGCATCCCCATCTGGGCCTTGGCAATCACTTCGCCCCTAGCGGTTGAGACGTACTTCGCGGGCAGCCGATTCAGCGCGATTGCCATAATGTCGCTCTGGGACTTCTCGTCCAAAGCGGACAATTGCTCTTGGTGCAGCATTAAATCTTTTAGACACGCTTTCACAACATCCTCCATCAAATTATGTACGTTCAAACGTCTTCTCCTCCTAAGGCTCAAACATATACTTTCCTATTCCCACTACAAGCAGCAATACGTAACAAGCCGTTAGCACAAGGAACCCGAATCTTCCCAGCGTACGGGCGATCTTCATCATATCGATCCGGCCCTTGAGGCGGTTTTGTAAATTTCCGAGCAAACCCGCGGCAACCAGAAACAGAAGCACGATCGTCCACGACAGCATCCCGGAACCGAACAAATTGCGGCTCATGAAGGCGACGGATCCGATAAGAAACAGCGTTGTGATGTCCATACTAAGGTGCGTGGCCTTCCGCTTATCCCGGCTGACCCAATAGGCAATCGTCCAGACGATGAAAAAAGCTACGAAAGGAACAAGAGCAAGCAGCATATAGAGCTGATGAAGCCAACCGATCAGTACATTCATGACATCACCCGATTCGAACGAAATGGTTCAGCCGTTTGCCGAATTCCGCTCCTCCAACGCCTTCACAAGTCGATAGACGCTCTTGTGAACCGTCATGTCAAGCCCGAGGTCCTCACCCTTCCGGATCAGGCTTCCGTTAATGGCTTCGATCTCCGTCCGCCTTCCGGCCAGTATGTCCTGCAGCATAGATGAACGGTTAGTCGCCGTTAGCCTGCAAACTTGAAGCAGACGCTCCCAGAGTCCTGATTCCAACTGAATTCCCAGCGCGGCGGCAACCTTCTCGCCTTCCGCCAGCAAATCGCGCATGTAATCCTGCAGCCCGGAAGTTTGCAAAAGTTCGCCGTTGCGCACGTGCAGAATAGCAGTCAACGGATTAACGACGGCATTGATCAGCAGTTTTTGCCAAATGCGGCTAGTGATGTCATTCGACAGAAAGGTACGAAATCCTGCCGATTCGAGCTCTTTTGCCAGATTTTTTTGTGTTATTTCCATTAATGAACGCTCCGTCCCCGACACATCCTGAAATCGGGATGAATCCGGCGTCCAAGGCCCTGCCCAGGTTTCGCCTTGACCGGTATGGTCTGCCGCGGTATCCGACCGCTTCAGCGCGGCTTCGGTCGTAACGGCTAGAAGCAGCCGGCCGGCCGGGATATGCGTCGCCAGCGTCTCGGCGTGGCCGATTCCGTTCTGCAAGCAAACGACCCACGACATCGGCCCCATACGGCTTCTCAGGTTCTCGGCCAGCTGAACGGTGATGTCCGTCTGTTTAACGGTCAGGACGATATAATGCAGCTCAGGCGCTTCTGCGACGCCGCGGCTGCCTGCATCCGGCTCATCGATCCGGGTCACGTCCAGGAAGACGCGAAGCGGCGCTTCACCTTCGCGGCCCAGCGTGATCCCCTCTTGCGCCAGCCGCTGTCGTTGTTCCTCCCGCCGCACGACCAGCTCGGTCCTGTAACCCCCGGCCGTCAATTTAGCGGCAAACAATATCCCGAGCGCTCCTGCGCCAACAATGGTGTATCGACCCAAACGAACGTCACTTCCTTATCGGGTTTCTCGAACTTCTTCTCCCAACTCTACCATAAAAGCCAGGTCCGGTCGAAGGTTCTCGCCCCGCATCAGGTCCGCTCTGCCGAAAGCACAAAAACCTCCGTTCGGTTCCGGCACCATGATCCGGCATACCAAGAGGAGGCTTCGTTTTCTCGCAGTCAGACATTATCATTCAATACGTTCCAGGTTTCCATTCTCATCCATCTTAAAGCGCGCCTTCGTCTCCTCGTCTTCTTCCACGAGAAAGGCCAGCTTCCGCGCCCGATCCATGATTTGTATAAGCGCTTTATAATCGTCGTTCACGACCCGGTAATCGGTAGAAACATCGCTAACTTGCTTGTTCAGTTCCTCATTCTCGCTCCGCAAACGCTCCAATTCATCCTGCTTGTCGTTCAATTCCTTCTCCAGCTGACGCAAATGGCGCACCATCTCTTGATAGCTGCCCTTCCACTGCCGTAAAAAGCGGATCACTGCGTCGATCGAAAGCTCTTCGACGATTCCGTCCGTCCGTACGCTTGACGAATCGGTTATGACCCCAACGCCGCCGGATACGGTTGCGAACGCATTCGCGTGCTTGCGCTGCTGGTTGCGCTTCTGACGCTGCGCTTTCGCTATTTGTATCGCCGCTTCATACTTTTTACGAACGAAACTATTCCAGCGAAAGCCGCAAGCCGCTGCGGTTCTACCTATTTTTTCCCCTACTTCTTCAAACGCGGAAAGCTGCGTACTTCCTTCACGAATATGACGCAATGTCACCTCCGCTAAAATTAAGTCGTCTTCATCGCTCCATGCATCTTGTCGAATTGCGGTCATTGAAGCAGTCCTCCTAACCCCTGGGGTTTCATCCATCTATGATGGTCGTGCTGAACATGTTGCATTACCTAATCTCTATGCCCATGGTAGAGTTCATAGAATACTTTTCTAGTATTTTGTATTGCCATTTTTACAAGCAGTCATACATGTTTCCTTGCAAAAGGGTTAACATATATATACCGATCGTAAAATTGACTTAAATTCGTCACCGATTGGGCGTTTACACGTTAGACAGCTTTCGCTATAATGTTGGATAGTAATGTTAGTTTTTGAATTGTGAGCTTAGAGAGGGGGATGCACAATGGATCGCATGTTTCGCGTACTCGGTTTCTGGACACTGGCGATCGGGCTTATGGCTCTAGCCGGCGACTTTATTCCGATGGCGCTTCTCTTTTTCGCCCAAACGGCCATTTTCGTACTGCTCGGTTACTTGAAGCTGTCCGAACGCACCTACATATTGCTTTTCTGGGGCTACATGATTCTCTCGTTCTCAGGGGTTACGTATTGGTCATTCTTCAAAATGTCCATTTAATCTCTCCCAGACTCGGCAATGAATTTGAAAAAGGTGAACCGCATCTAAGCTGCGGCTCACCTTTTTTGTTGAATCAATACTTTAAACAGCTCGCTCATCCGGTCCGACAGCAGCAGTTGACGGATCGCCCGATTGCGCCGCGCCGCCGGGGAGAACGGATCACGGGCGTCATGATCCTGCAGCCCGTTAAGGATACCGTGCTCGACCAAAAATTGCTTTTGTGTGAAGTACGCGACCGTTTCCAGCCCTGCTTCCTCGCCCGCCTCCATCAAAGCGCTGAAATTGACATGTGCCGTAATATCCTGCTCGCCGACATGCTCAAGCGGGGTATCGCTCGCCTGATGTCCGCGGTAACAAAGCAGCGTCCCGTTCATCCGATGCGCCGCATGCAGCTCTTCCCGCGTATGACCGTAGTCGATCGTCAACACGCGGCATCCCGGGGCAAGCCGCCGGGCCGCCTGTCCATACCAGCGAAGCGAGTCCAAACTCGCTTCGAACCGCTGACCTTCCCGCTCCGGCAGATTTTCCGCCTCGATATAACGCAACAGTTCTTCGTTCCTTACCGGCTGCTCCGTTTCCTTGAACGAGCACGTATCACCGTCGTAACGGACGCCAAGCTCCATCCAGCCCTTCGCCCGCCGGACAAGCCGATGAACCGGAAAAGCGTCCGGCAGCTCGTTCGAGAACAGGATCGCCTGCGTCCAAGTCCCTCCAGCCATCCAGCTTTCCGGCGTTATGAATTGCACGCGACCGGCATGAGAGGCCAGCGCCTCCGTTTGAAGCCGCCGGTGGTACGGACTCGCCTCGACGCTTGTATACATCACCTGTCTGTACACCGAGGCATCCGCTTCCTTCAATGCGTCGAGAAACTGCCGCGCAAACCGGCCGTCCCCCCCGCCCCACTCAACAAATTGCAGCGCCGCTCCTCGATCCATTGACTTCGCCGCGCCTATCGTATAGTGCGCGACGCATTCCCCTAGCAAAGCGCCGACCGAGGAGGCTGTGTAAAAATCGCCGGATCGACCGATTTTTTCTTGTTCCTTCATATAATATCCATACTTCGGATCGTATAAGGCCATCTCCATAAAATCCCTGAACGGGATCCAGCCGCCTTCGCTGTCCGCAATCTTATTGCGAATGATCCCCGCAAGTCCGGTCTCAACCTGATGCATGATCCCACCGCCTCAAACCATTTTACTACAGACAAAGCGCACCCGAATCGTTATAATTATACGGGTACCTCATTTCCATATTCATCGAGATTACTACATGATCCTATCCAATTCTAGGGGGCAGAATGAGATGTCCATCTCTCGCTTCACGCGATACGCCGCGTTGTTTGGCCTTACCGTTCTGCTTGTATCGGGCTGTACCGACCGCCAGCAGTTGAAAGAAGAGTGGCAGCAAGCCGCCGCCAAGCAAGAGCAAGCGTTAAGCTATCAATTCTCCGGCGAGCTTGACCTGCAGCTCGACGCCTCCCTGTTCGAGGGCGCTCCACCGTTAACCGCAGGCCTGTTGTCCGTCTTTAAAGAAAGCCGGATCGCCTATAGCGGCATAGCTTCGCTTAACGAACCCGTTCAACTCGAAGCCGACGTCAAGTTGACGCCCAAGGGCGCAGACAGCGGGCTGGAGCTTCCAATCTTACTTAAAGATAACAAATTGTACTTGCATATGCCAGCCGTCAACAAAACGGACGAATTTTTCATGCTGCCCCTTGGATCCAATGCCGATCGACTGAAGAACACCGGCCGAATGTCGGCCTCTGTCAGCGGCAAGCTGCTGCAAGCCGCGAACCCAGACTGGCTTGAATCCAGCGGAAACGATGAGCCGCTCGCGGGCGGAGAAACGGCCAAACACATCTCCATGCTGGTGACGGATAAAAATAAGCAGCAAGCCGCTTCTTATTTGGCCGCCGTTCTGCCCGCTATAGCCGACGAATGGCTGAGCAGCGGCTTGATCGGCGAAGCGCAAGCGAAAGCATGGAAGGAAGCGAGCCGTTCGCTGCAAGTGACAGCCCCTTCTTCGCTGGAGACCTGGATCGATAGCCAAGGGTTTATTCGCCAGCAGAAAGCACAGCTTCGTTTCACCTTGAAAGAGGGCGGCGCAGTCCACGCCATCCAGTGGACGCATCGAATAGATGCCGTCAATCAACCGCAGACGTTCGAGAAAGAAACGCCGAAGCTATTGAAGAATACGGATGAGATTTTGCGCCTGCTGCCCAAAGCCTCTCCGAACTAAAAGAACGTGCCGCACCGCCGGCTTATGAACGGGTACCTTCTATGCAGACACGGCAAATAAATGCCGAAAAGTCTACATGGAAGGTATTTTTATTAGCGCAGCTATCGGCCGCCGAACCGGCTGCTCCAAAATTTTGTTGTCATCTTTTTCCCCTTCCTATGATAATCTGTAGTTAAGAGGGACTGGAGGGACATGCGGGTGAAGATGCGAAAATGGGCGTTCCTGGGGCTGCTCTTGGCCGTTGTATACATACCGGTTCTATATCCTGCTTACAGTGCGGAAACCGGACAACCGTCGAATAAGGAACTGCTGCAAAAAGGATTGACGATCTTCGAAATCGACCAAGAGCTCCAACGAATCGAAGCGCAGGAAACGGAACTGCAGAGTCAAATCGCGTCCGCGGAGAACAATCTGGCGTCCGCGGAAGCGGCTTCCCGTGAGGCCCGCGTGCATGCGGCCAAAGTGATCCGCGCTTATTATATGGGAGACCGGGATTCGCTGTGGACGCTGCTGTTCGCCGCACGTTCGTTCTCCGACGGCTTGGCGACGCTTGAATATTTGCAAATGATAATCCGCAACGATAAACTGGCCTTAGGCCGGCATCAGGAAGCCTGGAAGCAGCAGTCGCAGATCAAGCAGTCGCTGGACGCGGCAAGCGCATCGCTGCAGCAGGCGAAGCAGCGTTATATCGAACAACGCGCGAAGCTCGTGGCGCTGCAGGATGAAGTGGACCGGCAGCTTGCTTCGCAAGAAGTGCAGGCCGTTAGCCTGCAGCAGCAGATGCTCGATCTCAACCGGTTGTGGTATGAGCAAGGCCTCCCCCAATTCAAGACGTACTTTAGGGAGCTGGCCCGAGCGATGCAGGATTTGCCCGAAATCATGTCGGGCAAAAACGGTGCCATACAAAGCAACAAAATCAGCCTGTTCGATAACGGCCTTCATTCCACGTTTCAGCTGACGGACGCCGAGCTCAACGATTATTTGCGTTCGAAGAACACGATGTTTCAAAATTTAACGTTTCATTTTTTACAGGATCAAGTGATCGCTTCCGGCTCACACGAAGGCATCGAGCTTTCGGTGAAGGGCACCTACATGCTGGCGACGAAAGAAACCGGGGGTTCAAAAAAGCCTTATATTCGCTTCCGTATCGATGAGCTGCAGTTTAACGGCTTTCTGCTGCCGGACACCACGGTGGAATCGCTGGAGAAGGAAATCGGTCTGAGCATTTATCCGGAGAAACTGGCGCCGTACTTGCAGGTAACCGAAGTGAAGCTGGAGGAAGGCAAGTTGAAGATTATTTTTAAACTGTTGTTTTAATCTGTCCGAGAGGTGACCGATTCCTATGGATTTCATGTTGAAATATGCGTTAGCCATGCATATGCCCGAAGGCAAAAGAGCCGGCTATTACGCACAAATCGTCAAGGCGTTGGCGGAACGCACGTCGCTGTTCGATCGGGACAAGGAACTGCTGATCTTCTCTTCCCCCGAAGAGCGCTCGGCGGCAGAACCGGTCATGACGCAGTACGCCGTTCCTGCCGAACCGATCGATTTGCTCCTGCTGCCTGCGAGCCTGCAGGCTCGCCCCACCTTCACCGACTTCGGCTTCGTCAGCCGCTTGGAGCAGCAGCCTTATCTTTACGCCGATATGGCGGCGCTGTTTCAACTCACCCACGCTCCAGCCGCGTCGCGTTCTTACGAGCCCGCCTCGGCGGCCGCTCAGCTGGACGAGCATGTGCTCGCCGATTGGCCTGCAGCATTCGACCCGGATGGTAAAGACGGCGCCGGTGACGATTACGGCCGGACGATCTTCGCCATCGAGGCGCAGCATGACCGGCTGGTTGAAGCCATCGCCGAAGCCTACGGCTGCGCGGTGCAGTGGCGATATCGGCCACAGCCTGCCCCCCACGCCAAATAAAGCCCTGGCCGATTCGGCCAGGGCTCTCTTCAGTTTACAGCAAATCCGCCGCCAGCTGTGCGAGGTTCGAACGTTCGCCCCGCTCCAGCATGATGTGACCGCTGATGCTTTGCTCCTTGAAGCGCTCGACAACATAGGTCAAGCCGTTGCTCGAGGCGTCCAGGTAAGGATGGTCGATCTGCTCCGGATCGCCGAGCAATACGATTTTACTGCCTTCGCCGACACGGGATACGATCGTTTTGACCTCGTGTTTGGACAAGTTTTGCGCCTCGTCGATAATAATAAACTGCCCCGGGATCGAACGGCCGCGGATATAGGTCAGCGCTTCGACCTGAATACTGCCGAGGCCGGCGAGAATTTTATCGATGTCGCCCGGCTTTTTCGTATCAAACAAAAACTCGAGGTTGTCGTACACCGGCTGCATCCAAGGCCGCAGCTTCTCATCCTTTTCCCCCGGCAAATACCCGATGTCCTTGCCCATCGGCACAACCGGGCGGGCGATCAGCAGCTTCTTGTACTTTCGCTCGTCCTCCACCTTCATAAGCCCCGCAGCAAGCGTCAGCAGCGTCTTCCCTGTACCGGCCTTACCCGTCAACGTCACAAGCGGCACATCGTCGTTGAGCAGCAGCTCGAGCGCCATCCGTTGTTGGGCGTTGCGGGCCGCTATCCCCCAGATCGGATCATTGCTCATGTAAAGCGGCTCGAGCTTACGGCCGTCGGCATTCACCTTCAGCAGCGCCGACTTGCTCGTGCCCATCTCATCCTTCAGAATGACGAACTCGTGCGGATGCAGCGGGTACGTCAAGTTCAACGAATTAACGCTCAGCGAACGGTAAGTGTAAAACTCATCGATGATGGCCGGGTGCACATGAAGCGTCAAGTGACCGCTGTAAATATCGTCAGCGACATTCACGACCCGATCCGTCAAGTAGTCCTGGGCCGTGATGCCGAGAACGTCGGCTTTAATGCGCACAAGCATGTCCTTGCTAACCAGTATGACCGGACGCGGCTCAGACCGCTCCTGCTCTTCCAGATGATAGTTCAACGCCACCGCCAAAATGCGGTTGTCGTTGTTTGCATCCGCAAACACTTCCTGAAGCTTGGCAAAGCTTCTGTGATTAAGCTCCACCTTCAAGCTGCCGCCGCTCGGCAGGGCGATGCCTTCGTACAAATGGCCGTTTGCCCTTAGCGCGTCCAGCATCCTGGAAATTTGCCGGGAATTGCGCCCGAGCTCGTCGGCGTTTCGCTTCTTCGAGTCAATTTCTTCCAATACAATGGCAGGGATGATGACTTCATTATCCTCAAAGGCGTAAATCGCATTGGGATCCTGCAACAGGACATTCGTATCCAACACATAAATTTTTTTCATGTGAGTCCCTCCCGGGTCTGGTGTTTGGCTCTATGCGATACATAGGAATTTGGCCGTGAGGACAAACTAACCAAAGCTGATGCTGCAGAGAAAGGATCGATGACGAATGAAAATGTTTGTCGCGGCAATCTTGTTGTTGTCCGCTACTTTGGCAGGATGTAACCAATCACCAAAGAATGGAGCTTCCACCTCTCAAGCTGCTGATCCGAACCAACAGGTCAAGGCCCAGCAAACGGCACCGCAGAAGAAAGAAATTACTGACCCGCAGACGGTAGCGAAGCGGCTGGAACAAATCGCCCTCAGCGTTCCGAATGTAGAAAGCGCCAATTGCGTCGTGTTCGGAAATACGGCGATCGTCGGCATCAATGTGCCGCCGGGGATGGATCGGTCAAGGGTCGGTACCATCAAACTTTCCGTAGCGGAAGCATTAAAGAAAGATCCGTACGGCGTCGATGCCTTCGTAACCGCAGATATGGATTTAGGCGAACGTTTACAGAAAATCCGGAATCAACTTCAAAACGGCCGGGGCATTAACGGGCTTGCAGAAGAAATGGCTGCGATCATCGGGCGAATCATTCCGCAGATACCGCGCGACGTCGACCCCATTCGACCGAACGAACCGCAGAACAGCGGCAATCCGCAAGTCCCCAACCCATCGCTTTAATAAAAAATCGTGTGCAAAAAAGCCTAGAAACGAAAACGGATCTAGGCTTTTTTCATGGCGCTGAACACTTGCGTATCCAGTTTCTCAGCGGCACGCTTGTCATACGTCTTCTCATATTCAGGTTGAACCGAAATGCGCGCTCCGTAAAACATCCCATCGCGAACTTCCGTTACTTCAATATCGAAGCAGGCCAGTTTGAATGGCACCTCGTCGAGAGCATCGGTAACCAGACGCGCTTTGCCGTAAATGGCATGGACGGAACCGGCACCAATATAAGTTAATGTGACCAGCGGATTGGCCTTCATATTCGTTATGAGCCGAGAACGTTGATCCACGGCGAAACGAATCGTGGAAGCATCCTTGGCGAACAGCCATGAAATGGCATTCATGGTCGGCGAACCGCTTTCGTGATCGATCGTGCTCAAAAGGGTGAGCGCTTCTTTCTGCAAATGTTCGATCAGTTGCTCGGATAGTGCTGTGATCGTTTCCGCCATAGAGTCCCCTCCTGTGTTAATAGTTCCTATTGCTACATCCATTATATCATACGCAAATTGGTACAGCTACCGATAGTTGCAACAGACACTCCCTTCACTTTTGAATACTTTATTTTATCTAAATGTCCGGAAATTATGTCATTCGTTATATTTGGGATTCGAATTAATATCGGTCAGCAGCTGCTCGGCCAATTCCCGGTCGTACCGCTGCATGCGGGTTTGTCCGTCCTGCTCGTACTCCACGCGGTACAAATCGTCGTTCTCCTCATAAGAGAACCGGCTCAAGGCATGGTCCTCCCGTAAGATGAGCTCGAAAAAATCTTTCGTTTCGCGCGCCGCTCCGTCCTCCGGACGTGCTTCGGCCACGATGCTGATTTGCAGCCAGTTAAACAATGTATCCTGCAAATTCATCGATCGACTCCGTCCTCTCTCAGCATAATGATCCGGTCGCCCCGCAATAACCAGGCTCGCATCGCGGCCGCCCACTCTTCCGTCCCCGGCTCGAGATCGGCTAGACTTAACAAACGGGCTGCTTCTCCGGGCGAAGGCAGGCCCGATAAATAAGCTTCCGCGCAATGCGAAAGCGGCCACCCCGCGGAAGGCTCCTCGTCAGTCGCCGTCGAAGCCTCCAGGCTGCGCAGCACAAACGGCCCGGCAGATCCGAGGCCAAACGGCAGATCATCCGTGCCGCAAGCATCCAGCGCCTCGTCAGCTACAAGCAGATGGGCTTTGAACGCCAGCAGCAGCCGCGGATGAACCGCTTGCAGCGCACGCACAAAGCGGTCGCGTTTATCAGCCGGGGCCAGCTCGAATCTCTCCTCACCGAACACCGCGGTTTCGCCGTTCCATTCCAGCGGCACAAGCCAGTACGTCGCCATGCGAACTTCACTCCTTGCCAGGATCAGTGGGTTTACCCTTATTGATGCGTTCCTGTACGAAATAACGCAGGCGAAGCGTCAGCATCAAGCCCACGGCCACCGATAAGCTCAAGATGATCGGCAAGCCCGCCAATTGAAAGAACAACAGCATCAAGGAGCCGAGCGCAAGCAGCAAATAAATGACCGCTTCTTTCAGCAAAGGCAGCTTGCGCGCCCGAAACACTTTGTTGTACACGTATGTAAGAAGAACGAATATAAGCACGTAAGCGATCCAAGGATGCGCCCTAAACCATTCGAGCATACGTACCGACACCTCCGGTTCCAAAGGGATAGAATAGTTATGAAGAAAGCTCTGATCGCTCAGAGCTTTCCCCGCTTAATGTTACGAAGCTATAGTTAGTTAGACGCTGCTTTCCGCCATCTTGCGGTGCTTCTCGAAGCGCTCGCGCTCGCTCTTGTTCAAAATCTTCTTGCGCAAGCGAATCGATTTCGGCGTAATCTCGCAATACTCGTCGTCGTTCAAATATTCCAGTGCTTGTTCCATCGAGTGGATGCGCGGCGTCTTCAGACGTACGGTCTCCTCTTTCGTTGCGGAACGAACGTTGGTCAGCTGCTTCTCTTTACAGATGTTCACGATGATGTCGGTATCGCGGTTATGCTCGCCGACGATCATGCCCTCATAGACTTCCGTGCCCGGCTCCAGAAACAGGATGCCGCGGTCTTCCACGGAAAGCATGCCGTAGAAGGTCGACGTTCCCGTCTCGCTGGAGACGAGTACCCCTTCGTGACGTCCGCCTACGCCGCTGCCGGCGTAAGGACCGTAGCTGTCGAACGCATGGTTCATCACGCCGTAACCGCGCGTCAGCGTCAGGAAATAGGTGCGGTAACCGATCAATCCGCGGGCCGGAATCAGGAATTCCAGACGCACATTACCGTTGCCGTTGTTAATCATGTTGACCATCTCGGCTTTGCGCGTACCGAGACTTTCCATAACGGAACCCATGCTGTCTTCCGGCACGTCGATGATCAGGCGCTCGATCGGCTCCATCTTCTGGCCGTCGATCTCTTTAATGATAACTTCCGGTTTCGATACTTGAAGCTCGAAGCCTTCGCGACGCATATTCTCAATCAGAATCCCGAGATGCAGCTCGCCGCGGCCGGAAACGATGAACGCATCCGGGCTGTCGGTTTCTTCAACGCGCAGCGAGACGTCGGTCTCCAACTCTTTCATCAGCCGTTCGCGCAGCTTCCTCGACGTGACGTGCTTCCCTTCACGGCCGGCGAACGGACTGTTGTTGACGAGGAACGTCATTTGCAGCGTCGGCTCGTCGATCTTCAGCACCGGGAGCGCCTCAGGGTTAGCCGGATCGGCCAGCGTTTCGCCGATATTGATGTCTTTAATACCGGAAATCGCAACGATATCACCGGCACCCGCTTCTTCGATCTCCAAACGTTTCAGCCCCTGGAAGCCGAACAGCTTTTCCACGCGCGCCTGTTTAATTTGACCTTCGCGGTTGATGACGGCGATCTGCTGACCTTGGCGGACGACGCCGCGGTTCACCCGGCCGATGGCGATACGGCCCAGGTACTCGTTATAATCCATCAACGTGACCAAAAATTGCAGCGGCTCTTCTACGCTTTCCGTCGGAGCCGGAATATGATTCACGATCGTTTCGTACAAGGCCTGCATGTTGTTTTCCTGTTTAGCAGGATCCGGATCAAGGCTGGACGTTCCCATCAGAGCGGACGCATAGGCGACGGGGAAATCCAATTGCGCGTCGTCGGCGCCAAGCTCGATGAACAAATCGAGCACCTCGTCTACCACTTCGGCCGGACGGGCGTTCGGACGGTCGATTTTGTTCACGACGACGATCGGCGTCAAGTGCTGCTCCAACGCTTTGCGCAGCACGAACTTCGTTTGCGGCATCGTGCCTTCGAACGCATCAACAACGAGCAGAACGCCGTCAACCATCTTCATAATCCGTTCCACTTCGCCGCCGAAGTCGGCGTGGCCCGGCGTATCCACGATATTAATCAAGTAGTCTTTGTAACTGATGGCGGTGTTTTTAGCCAAAATGGTAATGCCCCGCTCACGCTCCAAGTCATTGGAGTCCATGGCTCTCTCCTGCACCGCTTCATTGTCCCGGAACGTACCGGATTGCTGGAGAAGCTTGTCGACAAGCGTCGTTTTCCCGTGATCGACGTGGGCAATAATAGCAATATTGCGAATTTTATCTCTGGCATGCATAGGTGGTTTTAATTCCTCTCTTCTAATTTGGCCTGCGAAGCCCGTTCAACAAAGAAGCGTCGACTCAAGAAGCGCCGACGCATCATTCCATCTTCCATTATACGTGCGATTACGGCAAAAGGCAAGGAAATCGCCGATATTTACGCACCGTAAACATTCGCCATTTCGACACGAAGCTAGGAATGCTTCGGCCTGACGATCAGCTTCTTCAACACGCCGCTGACGATTACGATGACCGTTGTGACGGTCGGCAGCACGTAATGCGGGATATCTCCGAGCACGAGATGCGAAATTTGCTCGTCCGCCATGAACATTTCACCCGCTGTATATCCTAAAATGCCCGCTCCCAAAAATACGAGCACCGGAAACTTTTTCAACAAAGTCACCACGAGGTTGCTGCCCCAGATAATGATCGGAATGCTGAGCCCGATTCCTAAAATGATGACGCCGACTTCGCCCTTTGCCTTGGCCGCGATCGCCAGTACGTTGTCCAGGCTCATGACGAAGTCGGCCAAAATAATAGTCGAGATCGCCTTGCCGAGCGTGGATGCTTCCTTCACGTCCGAATGCCCATCTTCGTCAACCAGCAGCTTAATGGCGATCCAGAGCAGCAGCAGCGATCCGATTCCTTGAATGTAAGGGATGTCCAGCACATAAACGGCGGCTAGCGTCAATAAAACCCGCAGCGCGATGGCGCCGAATGCCCCCCACCATATCGCTTGCTTGCGCTGGGCCACAGGCAAATTTTTACTGGCAAGCGCGATAACTACCGCGTTGTCTCCGCTCAGCACGATATTGATCAGCATAATTTCCAGAAACAAGACGATATTGTCCCAGAGCATGAATACCCCCCCTTTCCCTATATACAGGTGAGCTTACGGCTAGAAAAAGGCGTCGAAGCGGTCGAACCGCTCATCGCCGGCTTCTATCCAGGTTGTTTCCGTCCGGAGAACCGCGTCTTCGATCGCTTCCTCCAGCCAAGGCATGTTGCGCTCGATGCTGTGGATGACGTTCAAATTCGGATTGGTGCTTGGACTGGGCGGCAGAAACAGCGTGCAGCAATCTTCGTGCGGCAATATCGAGATATGAAAAGTATCGATCATTTCCGCGATTTTAATAATTTCCTTTTTTTCCATACAAATGAGCGGCCTTAGCACCGGCATCTGAACGGCGCGGCCGATCGCGTCCATGCTGGCCAGCGTTTGGCTTGCGACCTGCCCCAAGCTTTCACCGGTGATGATCGCTCCGGCGCCCCCGGCCTCGGCCAGCTTCTCGGTAATCCGGAACATGGCGCGCCGCAGCAATGTAATCAGCAAGTTTTGCGAGTACGCTTGATGAATACGCGTTTGCACTTCGGTGAACGGCACCATGTGCAGCTTGACCGAGCCGCCGTAAGGAGCGAGCCGCCGCACCAGGTCTCTTACCTTCTGCTGGGATTGCTCGCTGGTGTACGGATAGCTGTGAAAATGAACGGCCTCCACCTTCAGCCCTTGGCGCATAGCCAAATACCCGGCTACCGGACTGTCGATGCCGCCGGACAACATGAGCGCAGCCCGTCCGTTCGAGCCGAGCGGAAAGCCGCCCGCGCCCTGATCCACGCGGCAGTACAGCCATGCCGCCTCTTCGCGAAGCTCCACCTTCAGCTCCGTGTCGGGCCGATGCACATCGACCTTCAGCTCCGGCAGCGCGCGAAGCACCGCCCCGCCGACCAGACGGTTCATCGCCTGCGAATCGTGCGGAAAGCTTTTGTTAACACGGCGGACGGTCACCTTGAAGGTGTCCGGCTGCGGCGTCAGCGCCTCCATCATGGAGGCGGCCGCCTCTTGAATGCGCTCCAGCTCCAGTTCGGTGCTGACCACCGGACTTATCGAAGCGAGCCCGAACACGCGCTTCAGCGGCGGCAAAACATCTTCGTACGGCACGCCGTTCAAGTGAAGCATGATCCGGCCGAATTCCCGTTCGAACCGGATCGCCGGAAAGGGCCTGAGCCCTCGTTTCACCTGTTCGAACACCGTTTTCTCAAAACGGTGCCTATTTTTTCCTTTCAAAACCAATTCCCCGTAGCGAAGCACAGCCAGTTGCGCTTGATTCATCTAGTTTCGTCCTTTCCGGCTACGTGCGGTAACCTGCGGTTTAACGGCTTTCAACACCTCGGTAAGCATGCGGTCGAACCGCTCCACATCCCCAAGCGTTTGCTGCAATGAATAACTTAGACGGATACCGCTGCGGGCAGCGGCGTCCGTATACCCCATAGCTGTCAATATGCGACTGGGCTTCTCCACGGAGGACGAACATGCCGACCGCGCCGAGACGAAGATGCCTCGCTGCTCAAGCGCGTGAACGAGCACCTCCGATTTCATGCCCGGATAAGTGAAGTGAATCAGATGCGGTGCCATGCCTCCAGGCTCGTCCGTTCCGCTAAGCGTCAGCTCCGGATGGGAGCCGATTACGGCCTCCAGCTTCGTTCGCAGCTCCGCGGTATGAGCCGCAAACTGCGGCTGCTGCTGAACGGCGATCCGGACTGCCTTAGCCATGCCGACGATCGCCGGCACGTTCTCGGTGCCGGATCGCAGCCCTTGCTCCTGGCCTCCCCCATACAGCAGGGGCTGCAGCTCCACCCCGGAACGGATGTACAGAAATCCCGTTCCTTTCGGCCCGCCGAGCTTATGAGCCGCGCAGGTAAGCAGGTCGGCCCCCAATTCCTGCGGGACCACCTGCAGCTTGCCCAGAGCTTGTACCGCATCGACGTGGAACAGCGTCTTCACGCGGGGACGCAGCAGCTCTCCGATTTCCCGGATCGGCTGCACGCGGCCCATTTCGTTATTCACATACATGACGCTTACAAGAATCGTATCGTCGGTCAATGCGGCGCGCAGCGCATCCATGTCAATCCGGCCGGTGCGGTCGACCGGCACGTAGGTCACGCGGAACCCTTCTTGTTCCAGCTGCCGGAACGTGGCGTAAACCGAGTCGTGTTCGATTTGAGACGTGATCAAGTGCGTGCCGCGGTGCCGGTAACGATAGGCGGCCCCTCTTATCGCCCAATTGTTGCTTTCCGTGCCGCCGGACGTAAACCGAATTTCCGCAGCCTTACAGTGAAGCGCAGACGCAATCGTTTCCCGGCTGCGGGCGACGAGCGTCTGCGCGTCGATACCGAGGCGGTGCAGCGAAGACGGATTCCCGTAATGGGTTTTCATGACTTCCGTCATCGTGTCAATAACTTCGGGCAGCATCGGCGCAGTCGCCGCATAATCCAAATATAACAAGTCTATGAGCCTCCGCTTCCAATAAGTACTAGCCGTCTAACGAAAAACAAGACCAATCCTCGCGCCTCCGTACACCGGAAACGGAAATTGGTCCTTCCCAACCTTTTAAGAAAGCTCGTAGGCAGTTTGAAGCTGCCGCACTTTGCGAACATAGTTTTGCGTTTCCTTCGGGAGCAGATGCAGCTTGTCCATCAACTGTTGATCGGTGCGTATGCCGAGCCGGTCCAGACGGCCGGGACCGGCGTTGTAAGCGGCTAGCGCCACACCTTGATTGCCGTTGTATTTCATGAGCAGATCGGACAAATATTGCGTACCGCCGGCAATGTTCTGCGCTGGATCGAAAGCGTTCGTAACCCCGAGGTCCGCGCCCGTCGAATCCATCAGCTGCATCAGGCCCTTCGCCCCCGCCTGGGAAACAGCGCGAGGATTGAATGAAGATTCCGCTTCAATGACAGCCTTGATCATGCTCGGCCGCACGCCGAACTTCTGACTCGCTTCTTGAATGATAGGCTCGAAATCCGTAGGTTGGCTTGGGGCCAATTGCTCCTGCCAATACGCTCCTGACGAACCGAACGTCCCATTCGCGAAAAGCGGCGATTTGGACATAGCCGATGACGCGGCCGAGGTTAGCGCGGCTCCCGAGGCTTTAGCCGCATTTTGCCGGGCAGCCTGAGTCGCCATCAGCCCCTCGAGCAACTCGGCGAAATCGCCGTCGCTCCCGTCGGAGCCTGCCGGATTCGAGGAAAGCAAGCCGGCTTTATTTATCGTTTGCAGCTGCAGCAGTTCCTTGATCGTGCGCGGATCCAAGGATCCGATGTTCATGGACATGATGGTGAATGCTCCTTACGTATAAGAGATCATAGATCTATTGTACACTCTTTCGAGTACAGGTTCTACCCTAAAAATGTAAAGCAGGCCGAAGGCGGCCTGCTTCGTTTCTCCCGAAGTCATGCGTACAGCGGTACGAGGATGAAATACCCAGCCAGCGATATCAATCCGATTGCAAGCGCCCAGCCGCCGAGTGCACGCTGTCCGACAGAGTAAGCGAACAGCCCCAGCACAGCGGCTGTACTGCCGAGCAGCGCCGGGAACGCGAACAGCGACAAGACGGCGAGCATGATCGCCGTCAAACCGAGCCAGCGGTACGCAGTACCCGATCGCTCCGGCGCCTGACTCTCACTTGTCGTACGTACCGCCCGGTCTTCCGTCCGTTCCCTTACGGAAACAGGCGCACCGGAAGGAGGATAAATGCCCGCCTCTGCGGCAAATTCCTCGTGAACGCTCCCCCCCGATTCGCGAGTAACCTGCTGCAGCTTGTAGCGCTGCAGCGCGGCATCGTTACGGTCAGGCTTTGCAGGCTTCCCTCCGAGCTTCCGTTTCATATCCGTTCGTCCTTTCCGGGTCAGGATGATTTGGACTTCTTCGGCTCAAAGGTGTGACAACAGGTGTTTCTTACGCTTGTGGCACGGTCTTGATGATCAACGAAATCCGTCGCGAATTCAGTATCGTACCCGACTTCCGCATGTTTGTCGACTTCAATCATGATCGTTTTCGCATTGCAATTGTTGCCTTGCGCCCAGTATTCGCAGTTGGCAACGCTGCATTTGACTTCTGGCATATGATCACCCCCTGCCCACAGCTTGCCCGCTGCAAAGAGGGGGTATTCTTGCCAAACTGGGTTCATTTACCGGATAGAGTCGGGGTAGAGTCGATGGTACAGCACCAAATACATGCCGTGCGACCATAATAATGGCCTCGCCGGAGGGCCCCATTTGCTGACCCAATGCTCATACCCTTCGCGTGACGGAAGCGCATCCGGAACCTGCTCCGGCAGCCGGCCGCTGGCGTCGGCCTTGGACACGATCCAATGCAGCGCCGCTTCGGCTGTCTCGCGTCGGCCGCGCGAAAGAGCGGCCCATCCGTACCAGGCGGTCAGGAGGAGCCACTCGCCGCCGCCGTAATACGTGTCGCTGGCATAACGGCGAAGCCCGCCTTGTGCCGTGCGCAGCTCGGCATCGATTCGATTGAGCGTCGCCTCCATCGCCGGATGATCCGCTTCGAACATGTGAAACGGCTCAAACAGCCACAGCAAGCTCGCATCGACGCCTTCGTAATTGATTTTATACGTTACCGTGTCGTCGGCTTTGACGGGCGCGATATTTTTCACGAAATGTCCGTCCGGGTGGACCGCATGCTGCAGCAGGAACTCACGAATGCTCGCGCAAACCGTTTCCAGCTCATTCCGCCGGTCCAGTCGCGCGATCGCTTTCAGCCCGCCGTACAAACAGGCAAGCGTGGAGGGGTGGATAAATTCCGCATATTCTTCCCAACAGTCGAAATTCGGCAGCTGCCAGAACGCGACCAAATAAGCGACCGTCGCATCGACAGCCGGGCGATACGCATCCGGGATTTGCGGCTGCCCCGTCGCCTTCAAATGTTCGCTCAGTCCCCACAACCAGGCGCCGTAACCGTCCAGTTGAAAGTGACCCCAATCCGATTGTTCGTCGTCGCGGCCGTCGGCATAGTAGCGCGTATGTAAAAACTGCTCCTGCGGAATAAACTCGCCCCGCTCCTTCTTGCCTAGCAAATCGTCAATATGCGGCTTTTTCGATTCGATAATTCGGCTTACCCACTCATAGAACAGGCGGGAGCTGTCATGCTGCCCCGCAACATCCATGCCGTAAGCGATAAAGCTGCCGTCGCGCAGCCAACTGAACGTGTAATGGGAAAATAAAGGGGATGCTACGTACCCTCCCCGTTCGTGCTGATTCCATGTTATTAAGCGGGTGCTGGCTTCCGCCAATTGTTCCGCCGTCAGCCTAGCGGTCATCCGGGCGACACTTCCTTTACGCTTGTATCAAGCTAAATAAAAAGAGATGCTGGAAAGCACCTCTACTTGTCATTATATGGAAAAGCAGTAGCGATTATACGTTATACCTTTTCGCCCTGCATCCTTTTTTGCGTAATATAGTCGGTTTCATAGTACGACAGATCTTCGCGAAGCGTCTCGAAAATTTTGGAGAGCTCAATCGTCAAGTCGCGGACTTCACGCACCGGCTTTTTGCGGAAACGAATAGCATCCTGGCCTGTGTAGGCGTAACGACCGTCTTCGGAATAACATTCATTTTTAGGATAAAAGAAGCTGTTTACGGATGAATGATACACTTCATAAAGTACTTTCTCCGAATATTCCACGTTGAAGTTCGGTCGGCGCAGCGCAACCCCCAGCTTCTCGTAAGCCACCTCCGAAAATACGAGCAAGTGCCGGGTATCGGAAAGATATCCTTTATAAAACTCTTCCATCGCGCTGTCGTTCTCGGTGTTTAATTTCGTGAGCGAGCTCCCGTTTAAAAACTGCTCCATTTTGGCGATGGCTTCGCTCAATTTTGCTCTCGTCGTTTCACAAAGGTTTTTCACATGTTCTACTGACATAATTCCGGTAGCCTCCTCAACTTTGACGCAACAATAAATTTTATTCATACAAGCAGATTTCCAATCAATCGTACCATAAAACCAGAGTAAAAGTAATAGGAGAAATTCATTCATCCGGCTGGTTAACTTTGCTTATGATGATTCCTACGAACGTCGGGAAGTCTACTCCTATGACGAATACAGGAGGCTGTCACCGATGTGGAAATACGCGTTCCCCGTGTTGCTCGTAGTTGCAGGCGCGCTGATCCTGTTCCCCCGCGGCGATCAAACGCCACGACCCGAAGCCTTGTCGCCCCAAGCCGAGCTTCAGATGAAGCAAACAACATTGAATCAAGACCTTAAGCAGACCGAAGAGCTGTGCCGCAATCAATGCAGCTATGAGCTGCGCCGTGTGGCCGGCGAGATGAGCCGCAATGACGAAAACCGCATTCCGGCTTTACTGTCCGACTTGCAAAAGGATCATCCTCATATGCAGCTTCTTGTTCGAACCAAGCGCAACGAGTCCTTGTCGCAGGGCAAAGCTGCCGGTACTTTGAAAGATCCGGTGCGCCGGGCTGCGGATACCTATATGACGGAAGCGAAAGTCCAAGTAGACGCAGGACGCTCGTATCAATCGCCGGCCTTCGAAGCGGAAGGCAGCCAGTACTTCGTCTTAGGCGAGCCGGCGGATGACGGTACAAGCGGTATTATCGGCGTCGTAGAGCAGCACATTCTGAAGCAGGTGGCCGATCATCAGCTTAAAAACTTGCGGATTGTCACCTATCCGAGCGAAGGACGCTACAAAATCGAATCGGTCGATTCTGATACCTTACAGGATGTTCATGTCCATCATCCGGAAGGAAATCAAGGCACGAGCCATTATCATCAAAATCAAGTTGTCGTCCGGTTCAACAAAGAACCGACCGAAGCCGAGCTTTCCCAAATTCGCAAAGAAATCGGCGGTAGCACCGTGCAGAAGCTCGGTTACACCTATGTGTTCGAGTCCGACCGCATGGAAGCTAAGGCGCTTATGAATTACTTCCGCAAATGGAATGTTTCGTACAGCGAGCCTCACTTCCTTTATTTAACCAACGAGTCGGCCGTTCCCACGCCGACAGCTAACAGCATCACGCCGAATGATGCTTTATATCGCCGGTATCAATGGAATTTGCCGCAAATCGAAACCGAGGCCGGCTGGAACATTTCCAAAGGCTCCGATCAAGTCACCGTTGCCGTCATCGACACCGGAGTCGATTTGAAGCACCCGGACTTGAAGAACCAGCTTGTTAGCGGTTTGAACGTCGTAAATAAGGACGCCGATCCGCAGGACGATGTCGGGCACGGCACCCATGTCGCCGGGGTCATCGGAGCCTTGGTCAACAACAATCTGGGCGTAGCCGGCATGAGCTGGTACAACCGGATCATGCCGGTTAAAGTACTTGACTCGAGCGGAGCCGGCAGCACCTATGCCGTTGCGCAAGGCATCATTTGGGCCACCGACCATGGCGCCAAAGTCATCAATATGAGTCTCGGCAATTATGCCGATGCCGAATTTCTCCATGACGCGATTCGATATGCGTACGACCGCGATGTCGTGCTGATTGCCGCGAGCGGCAACGATAACACGGATCGGCCGGGTTATCCCGCCGCTTATGAGGAAGTGTTCGCGGTCGCGGCGGCCGACTCCCAGAAGTCGAAGGCGTCGTTCTCCAACTACGGCGATTACATCGACGTTACGGCGCCGGGCGTCAGCATCGCCAGCACGTACCTGAACAACCAGTACGCGGCATTGTCGGGGACGTCGATGGCAAGCCCGCACGTAACAGCGCTCGCCGCGCTGATTCGTTCGGTCAATCCGAAGCTGAAAAATACGGAAGTGATGCAGCTCATGCGCGACACCGCGACGGATCTGGGCCAGGCCGGCAAAGATAAATATTTCGGCTACGGCTTAATCGACGTGGCCGCCGCCCTGAAAGCCGCCCAACCGAAGTCCGTCCGGCAGGAAGAGCCGACAGCTCCGAATAACACCACGCTTCCGAACTGGCCCGGGTGGCTGCAGCGTCTGTTCGGCAGTTGAACCGGCACCAGCACAGCGCATGTGCGCAAAGCAAAGAAACCGCCTCATGAGGCGGTTTCTTTGCACATCTAAAACCATCCGTTTGCTGTATGTGGCTGAAAGAAAGTTTGCCGTAAGCCGGGTTCTGTGCTTCCAGTGGTCGTAACGGGGGCCACCCTGCCACCATTGAAGCGACAATCATCTATCTAGGCCAAACATTGCTGCCTGGCTCAAGCGACCAACCCGAACGCGCCTCGGGCTAAGGCTGTCCCTTAAAGAGACTAGCGTTCCTCTAGGTCTTGCTCCAGATGGGGTTTACCAGGAACCATGTCACCATGGCTCCTCGTGGTCTCTTACACCACGGTTCCACCCTTGCCTGTGCCGCTGCCGTGAGCGGCGGCCATCGGCGGTCCGTTTCTGTGGCACTAGCCTTCAGCTCGCGCTGACTGGACGTTATCCAGCATCCTGCCCTATGGAGCCCGGACTTTCCTCTCGCGGCGCAAGGCCGCCAGCGATTGTCTGTCAAACTTTCTTTTGCAACAGATGCATTTGCTAGTATAACCCCATTCGCCGCAAAAGGCAATACGCCTAAATGAGGTCGGGCTTACACAAATCGGAAAGGCTCCGTGTCGGTCTGCGAAGCAATGGCGCGCGTCTTCCATTTGCGGTCGTCCAGCTTGCGCTGCAAATAATCGGCGACGCCTTGCTTCATAATCTTCTCCACGTTATGTCCGGGGTCGATCAAGGCGATGCCTGCGGCGAGCGCATCGTGCGCCGTATGATAATCGATATCGCCGGTGATCAGCACATCGGCTCCTGCGAAGATCGCATTGCGCACATACCTGCCGCCCGAGCCTCCGAGCACAGCCGCCTTACGGATGACGCGCTGCGGGTCGCCAACCATGCGCACCATCGGCACTTCATATGCCTGTTTGACGCGCTCGCACAGCTCAGCTAAGGTGACCGGAGCCTCCAGCTTCCCGGCCCGGCCCAGCCCGAACGTACGCGTCTTCAAGTCAAGCGCATATAAATCGTAAGCTACCTCTTCGTACGGATGCGCCTTCAGCATGGCCTGCACGACACGCCGTTCGGCGCTCTGCGGCACGATCGTTTCAATGCGGATTTCTTGCGCTTGCTCCAGCTGCCCCTGCCGTCCGATGTAAGGATCCGTTCCTTCGCCCGGCTTGAACGTTCCGACGCCTTCGATGTTGAAGCTGCAGTGGCTGTACTTGCCGATAGCGCCCGCCCCTGCATCGAACATCGCGGCGCGCACCTTGTCCGCGTGGTCGACCGGCACGAAGACAACCAGCTTCTTCAGCTTGTCGGTGTGCACTTCATCAAGCGGCTCGGTAACCTTCAGCCCGATCGCCTCAGCCATCATATCGTTAATGCCGCCGTCCGCCACATCCAAATTGGTATGGGAAATGTAGACGGCGATATCGTGTTTAATCAGCTTCTCGTACAAGCGCCCGGCCGGCGTATCGGTTTGCAGATGCGGCAGCGGGCGAAAAATAATCGCATGATGCGCAATGATCAAATTGGCGTCGACGCGCAGCGCTTCTTCGACGACTTCATCCGTGACGTCCAGCGCAATGAGCACATTGCGGATTTCCTTCTGCAGCGTTCCGAGCTGCAGACCGATTTTGTCATTCTCCACCGCATACGATTTCGGCGCTAACTCTTCCATTAGTTGAATGACGGCTTGACCTTTGGCGTACATGCGGCCAACACCTCCCTGATCCGGTTCATTTCCTTCCGGTATTCGGCTTCTTTCGCGCGGGCGGCCTCGGTCTGCGACAACCGAAGCTGCGCGCATATCTTATCCATTTTCTCAAGTTCCCAAGTCCACTTCGTTCTCCAGACGTCGGACGCTTCCCGCGTCAAGTAGGGCCCCATGAGAAGGAGAAGCTCACGCTGAACTTCCCTTCCGTCCGCGCATACGAGAGGAGCGTACATCTGCTCCGGCTCAAGCCCGGATTCAGCGGCGGACACAGCAGTTAAGATTTCGTAGATTTTGCCGTCCTCTTCCAGAATACGTTCTCCGATCAGCACCCAGCCGTTCGCAAGCAGCCACTCCCGAACCGCAGGTTCGCCGACATTCGGCTGCAATACGAGCCGTTTCACCCCCTTGAGCTTCGACTTCCCCGGTTCTAGAATAGACACGATCAAGGCTCCGCCCATTCCCGCGATCGTAATGACGTCCACTTCGCCCGGTTCGATCACCGCCAGCCCGTCGCCAAGCCGAACGTCGATGACGTGCTTCAAGCCCGCTGAACGGACTTGCTTGGATGCCGCCTCATACGGCCCTTCGTTCACCTCGCCGGCCACCCCGCTCACGATGACCCCGTTTGCCGCCAAATAAGAAGGGAGCAGCGCGTGATCGGACCCGATATCCGCTAACCGGCTGCCCTCCGGTACTTCCCTCGCAATCCATTCCAATCGTTTCGACAACTTTATCATTCACATTACCCCATGACCCAGACGGTCCATTTTTTTCGCCAAACGAACAAGATCGCAGCTTGCATACACATTTTGCTTAGCAGCAGCCATTGCAGCGCTTGTTCGCCGTACTTCTCGGCATAAAGCATACCATACAATTCCGGCATGTACCAAACGATGAGGCCCAGCAAGAAGAAGACGAGCCCGATTTGACGGCTTCTCTCGTGGATCAACCAGGACAGCCAGCAAAACAAGATCCCAAGCGGCACCCAGCTAATTTCCAGCGTAAACCAGTTGATCGCATCAAGCTGATGATGAAGCAGCCAACCGTAACAAAAAACGAGACTGACCCATCCGCACAACTGGAACAGCGCCAGCCGTGCCAATAGCCCGGTGATCATCCATATTAGACTGGTGATAAACACATATCCGACGACGAGCACCGGCTCCTCGATGCCGTGAAGCTTCATCATATAAACCCCGATAAACAGCAGGAACAGCGAAGCCATGCCCAGCAGTATTTGCGCCGCCATCGGTTCCTTGGCCCGCTTGAGCCCTCCCCACACATAACAGGCGGTCAAAACGGCCAATGCGACCCCCATTTGCATTGGTAATTCAAAAGCGTTAAAATTAAGAGCAGAAAAGGATAAAGCGGCCGCTATGATTAAATTGAGCATCCATATTTTCCAATTGCTGTTTCTTATTTGCGATGACGAAAGCCCCAAAAATCCGCTCCCGGTATCGGGCTTCGCTGCATCGCTATCCAAATAAATGTTAAGTAAAAAATCGCAATACTGCTCCGGTAACAGTCGGCTGCGCCGCCAGTGTTCGATTTCGCGAATGAGCATTTTCTTTTTTTCGTCCATTAGCGTCCTTCTCCCCCAAGGCCCGGCATACTTCTTTCCTATTTCATTATCGGCGGCGGGGACATAAAAAATTAGACCTTGCTGCGAGGCACTCGCAGAAGGTCCAACATAGATCCGAACGCATGACCGTTTCATTTATTCCAAGAAATCCTTCAGCCGCTTGCTGCGGCTTGGGTGCCGAAGCTTACGGAGCGCCTTGGCTTCGATTTGGCGAATCCGCTCGCGCGTAACGCCGAATACTTTACCGACTTCCTCCAGCGTTCTTGTGCGGCCGTCATCCAGTCCGAAGCGCAAGCGAAGAACGTTTTCTTCCCGTTCCGTCAACGTGTCGAGCACGTCCTCAAGCTGTTCCTTCAGCAGTTCGTAAGCGGCGGCATCCGCAGGTGCCAGCGCCTCCTGGTCCTCGATGAAATCCCCCAAATGTGAATCGTCTTCCTCACCGATCGGCGTTTCCAATGAAACCGGCTCTTGAGCGATTTTCATAATTTCGCGCACTTTATCGGTACTGAGATCCATCTCTTTGGCGATTTCTTCCGGTGTGGGTTCGCGCCCGAGCTCTTGCAGCAGTTGTCGGGATACCCGGATCAGCTTGTTGATGGTCTCTACCATATGTACCGGTATCCGAATCGTCCGCGCTTGGTCCGCAATCGCTCGCGTAATCGCCTGGCGAATCCACCATGTCGCATACGTACTGAATTTGTATCCCTTCGTATGGTCGAACTTCTCAACGGCTTTAATCAAGCCCATATTGCCTTCCTGGATTAAATCAAGGAACAGCATGCCGCGTCCGACATATCGTTTGGCAATGCTGACAACGAGACGCAAATTGGCTTCGGCCAGACGGCGCTTCGCTTCTTCGTCGCCAAGCTCGATCCGTTTCGCCAAATCGACTTCATCTTCTGCGGAAAGCAGAGGAACACGGCCGATTTCCTTCAAGTACATCCGCACCGGATCGTTGATCTTAATGCCCGGAGGCAAAGATAGATCGTCGTCAAAGTGGAAATCGTCGTGCTCATTATCATGCGGATTCATGTCATGGTCTTCATCCGACTCGTTGCCGACGTCGATGCCCATTTCTTGGAGCTGTTCGAAAAATTCATCGATCTGCTCCGGATCTTGATCGAAAGGCGCCAGCTTTTCCATTATCTCTTTGTACGTAATAACCGAGCGCTTCTTGCCCTGTTCGATCAGTTGTTCTTTCACTTGCTCCAACGTCAACTCTGTCTCTATTTCCGTGCGTTGATCGTTCGCCATAATCCAACTCCCTCCTCCTTGGAACTCCCCAAAGCGCGCTTAAGCATCAGGATGATTTCAATTGCTTTTCCAAGGATATAATTTCACTGCCCAGCTGCAGAGCTCTTGGAATATCTCCCATTCGTTCCGCTTGTTTAATTTCTTCTCTCTTACGCTCCAATTGCTGCAGAAGCGGATACTTCTTAATTTCGCGAATGTAATCGTCAATCACGGCTTCGTTCACACCGTTGCGATTATCTATTAAGGTCAAAGAGCTTGCCAAGCTCTCGAGCTTGTCATCCTGGAGCATCCCGATGAACATGCTTGCATTCGGTTCGTATCCTTGCGCATAGTAGGCGTACAAGTAGGCGGCGATGGCCGCATGAGCCTCCATATTGAACTCGTCCCCCAAACGACGCTCGACATACTGGGAAACGTCCCGGTCCAGCATCATTACGGCAAGCAATTGTCGCTCTGCAAATTGATAGGCAGGGATCATTGAAGGGGTCTGTTCACGAGGCTTTCCGTCATTCATACCATTATTCCACGGATTGGGTTTATTATCCCCGGATCGGCTGTTTTTTTCCGTCTGCAGCCTGATCTCATTAAGCGTCTGCATCGCGGAGTCATAGGAATACCGGAACTCGGAAGTTAAATCCTTCACGTAGTGCTCCCTCTCAATCGGTGATGTGAGCCCCGCAATCAATCGGAGCGCCTGCTGTATATATCGTAGCCTCTCCCCATCCTCCTGCATCCTATAGTTTTTGCGAAAATAAAGAAGTTTATATTTGATCGACGGTACGGCGGTCTCGATAACCTCGCGTACGAATCGTTCAGAACCGTGATTGGCAATATATTCGTCCGGATCCATGCCCCCCGGGATTACCGCGATCTTCACCTGGCACCCGGCGTTCTCTAAGAGCGGAATGCTCTTGTAGGCGGCCGATTGTCCGGCATTATCGCCGTCGTATGCAACCGTTACCCGTTCCGCAAGCCTGCGAATCGCTTCGGCGTGTTCCGGCGTCAGAGCCGTTCCCATCGTGGCGACTCCGTTCGTGACTCCCGCATCCCAGGAACGAATGACGTCCATGTACCCTTCGAACAGGACAATCTCCTGCATTTTGCGTATTTGGGGTCTCGATGCGTGCAAGTTGTACAAGGTACGGCTCTTATGGAACAGCATCGATTCCGGGCTGTTTAAATATTTGGGCTGTCCGTCTCCCATCAACCTTCCGCCGAATGCGATCGTCTGCCCTTTCCAATCGCGGATCGGGAACATCACGCGATCTCGAAATTTGTCGACGTAACCGGTGCCATCCTGTTTCGCCGAAATCAAACCGCCTTGTTCCATGAGCGGCAGCGGAAATTGCTTCTTGTCCAGCAGATTAACGAGCGTATCCCATCTGGATGGCGCGTAGCCGATGCCGAATGTCTCCATCAGCTTACCTGTAATCCCTCGTCCCATCAAATACTGTTTAGCCGCTTTTCCCTGCTCCGTATTGTGGAGAATGTACTGGTACAGCTTGTCGGCCAGCTCGTACGCTTCGAGAAGCTTAGCCCGCTCCTTGCTCTCTTTCGTTTCCGCCCCGGTATGAGACGCCCCAAGGCCGACCTGCAGATTCGCTTCCTCCGCTAATTTCCTAACCGCTTGACCGAAGGATAAACCTTCGATTTCGGCGACGAAACGAATCACTTGCCCGCCTGCGCCGCAGCCGTAGCAATGGTAAATTTGCTTCTCCGGCGTAACGGTGAACGACGGCGTCTTCTCGGAGTGAAAAGGACACAGGCCTTTCAGATAATGCCCTTGTTTCGTCAAATGCACGTACTTGCCGACGACTTCGACAATATCGTGAGCCTTCAGGACGGCGTCGATGACATGATCGGGAATGCGTCCGTTACTCATCCTATCCACCTTCAATCCAATTAACACGTAATACTATTCGCTACTTTAGGCGATTCTCCTGCAAACGGGATAAAAGTTTTGTCAAAGATTGTAGAAATTCATCACGATCCTGATTCGTAAACGCTCTGGGCCCTTTCGTATGCTTCCCTCCGCGCCGCAGCTTGGCTTGCTCGTGACGGCGTTCCAGCAAAAAATCCATCGTACGATCGTTGAACAGCTGCCCCCGGTTGGATAGGGCGAACGCCTTCTTCCCGAGCGCAAGAGCCGCAAGACCGAAGTCCTGGGTAACGAGAACGTCTCCTGCCTGAATTCGATTCACGATATAAAGATCGACCGATTGATCGGAACGATCCACTTGAACGATTTCGACGCCGTCTTCCGGCTGCAGCCGGTGATCGAACGAGGCGACCATGACCACTTGAACGTCAAACCGTGAAGCGGCGTTGCGGATTTCGGCTTTGACCGGGCAAGCGTCCGCATCCACTATTATTTTATACGTCATGAGAGACCACCACGGGGATTAATTCAGATATGTGAATGTTTTTACAATCGCACTACCGTAATATTATATACGATGAAATTACAAAAAATCCTGCTTATATCCAAAAGAAACAGACTACCTGGAACGGAATATATCGATGATGATGCTGGCCGTCTCTTCGACGGCTTTGTTGGACACGTCGATGACCGCGCATCCGATTCGTTTCATGACCGCGTCAGCAAACTCCAGCTCTTTATGAATGCGCGCGGTGTTCGCGTAAGTGGCGTTGCCGGGCAGCCCTAACGTCTTCAACCGCTCGGTGCGAATCACGTTCAGCTTCTCGGGGTCGATCCGCAAGCCTACAATCTTCTTGGAGGATACGGTGAACAATTGATCGGGCGGTGCAATTTCCGGTACCAGCGGCACATTCGCGACCTTGAATTTTTTGTGGGCCAAATACATGGACAGCGGTGTCTTGGAAGTCCGCGACACGCCGACCAGCACGATGTCGGCCTGCAGCACGCCGCTGAAATCGCGGCCGTCGTCGTATTTGACGGCAAACTCGATCGCTTCCACCTTCTTGAAGTAATCTTCGTCCAGCTTGTGGATCATTCCCGGCAAATGCCTTGCTTCCTGTTTAAGCGTATGCTCCAGTGTGCGAATGACCGGTCCGAGCACATCGATGTATACGATGCCGGCGCGTTCAGCTTCCTCGATCAAGTAATCCCGCAGCTCGGGAATAACGAGCGTAAAGACGATCGCCCCGTTGCGTTCCACCACGGTTCGGATCATTCGATCGATATCCGTTATTTCCTGCAGGAAAGGCACCCGTCTTATTTCTACTTGCAACGGATCGAATTGAACGGCGGCCGCGCGTACGACCGCTTCCCCCGTATCTCCGGCCGAATCGGAAGCAACGAATATGACCGGCTTAAGCATGGTTACCATCTCGGCCTCGTCCCCCTTGGTAAAGTTCTGGCATGACCTACTCTTACTACGAGCCTATACACGGTAATGTTTCATGATGGGACAAACAAAAAATCTCGCTAACCAAAGCCTAGTAAGCAGACTCTGTAACGAGAATTCCATGGATGCATCATATTATAATAACATTGCACGAAAATTATGTCAATTTTTTCATCTATATTTCATAGCGATCCATTTGATCTAAAAAATCACGCGATTTCAAGCGCAAGCCTGCGTGCGTGTCGAAGTAAGCGCGCAATATTTGTTTCAACAACGCTTTCGTCTGCGGCTTCACGTCAATCTGCCCGAGCCTCCTGACGTCGGTTTGAACAAAGATCCGCAGCAGCTTCAATGCTCCGGGCGTTAAAGCAATCGCCTGCGGATCGCGCAGCCGGCAAGTCTCGCATAAGATGCCGCCGAGCCCGACGCTGAACGAAACCGCTTCCCCTTTACTGCCGCAGATGACGCACTGTTCCAGCTCAGGCATATAACCGGCGTGCATCATCATTTTCATTTCGTATAAGTGGACGACAATCTGCATATCCTTGCCTTCAAGCAGCGCATGAAAGCTCCCTTTCAATTGCTCGAATAAGTAAGGTTGTCCTTCCTGATCGCCCAGCATCCGGTCAGTCAGCTCCGCCAGGTACGACGCGTTAGCCGCCAGATGCAAATCTTCGCGCAACTTGTGGAACGCCTCCACGATCTCGGCGTGATTCAGCGTTCCGAGCTGACCCGATTTGAAAAATGAAAAATCGCCCAGCGTAAAAAGCTGGACGGTCGAGCCGAATCGGCTTTTTACTTTTTTGGCGCCTCGGGCGACAATACTCATTTTTCCTTGTTCCCGAGTAAACAGCGTAATAATTTTATTGCCTTCCCCATAATCCATGCTGCGAATGACGATTCCCTGCAGCCTATACTGCATCGGCAGTCTCTCCCTGCTCCTAAGCCTCGCGCGTATTACTTACTGAAGCCAGTCGGAGGCTTCCAGCCCCGCTTCTTCCTCCGGTTCCGGTTCCTCTCCGTCTTGGACATTCATCTCTTTATAAAGCAGGTAGGCATCCACATCTCCAGTCATCGAAAAATACTTCCACGAAAAATCTCTCATGGTACATCCTCCCCAGTGTGACATGACTACAATACCTGTTTATAGGAATAGGATGATACGAATCGCATCGAAGTATGCTGAACAAATACTGGCATGTATGCTCTCCATTACCCTGCCTTTGTACTACTGAAACAAATTCCGTCTTATTCGTGCCTAAAACCGAGATCCTTCAGCACGCGGTCGTGGTTTCTCCAGTCTTTCTTCACCTTCACCCACAGCTCGAGGAACGTCTTGGAGCCGAGCAGCGCCTCGATATCGGCGCGCGCCTGTTTGCCGACTTCCTTCAACAATGCGCCGCTCTTGCCGATGATGATGCCCTTTTGCGAATCCCGTTCCACATAGATGACGGCCGAAATGCGGACGAGACCGTTCTCCTGCACTCGCATATCTTCAATGGACACCGCGATGGAATGCGGAATTTCTTCGCGCGTCAGATGCAATAATTTCTCCCGGATCAGCTCCGCGCAAACGAATTGCTCCGGGTGATCCGTCACTTGATCCGCCGGATAATACTGAGGTCCTTCCGGCAAATATTTGATCACCTGCTCGAGAAGCGTGTTCACGTTGTTGCCGTTCTTCGCCGAGATCGGCACGATTTCAGCGAACGGGTACAGCTCCTTGTACGTTGTAATTACCGGCAGCAGCTGCTCGGGATGCACCTGGTCGATTTTGTTCATGACCAGGATGACCGGCGTCTTGACGTTACGTAGCTGCTCGATAATGAACCGGTCGCCGCCGCCGAGCCCTTCGACAACGTCGATCAGAAACAGCACGGCCTCCACTTCGCTGAGTGCGCTTTGAGCGGATTTCATCATATAATCGCCGAGTTTCGATGTCGGTTTATGTATACCCGGCGTATCGAGAAAGACGATTTGCGCTTCATCGGTCGTATATACGCCATGAATTTTGTTGCGCGTCGTTTGCGGCTTATCCGACATGATCGCGATTTTTTGGCCGATCACTTGATTCATCAACGTTGATTTGCCCACGTTCGGCCGGCCTATAATGGCCACGAAGCCGGATTTAAAAGGCGCTTTCTTGGTGTCGTTCTTTGAAGAGTTTGACATCAGTTGTCTGTTCCTCCGTCCAGATCTTGAGATGTGAATGCCCCGGGCAGCAGCGCCGATACGGTCGTCTCCGTGACGTCTCCGCGCAAATTCGCCAAATACACCGGCATATCCGGAGCGCATAGCTCCACGAGCACTTGACGGCAAACGCCGCAAGGAGAAACCGGATGCGGCGTATCGCCGACGACCGCAATGGCCTGAAACGTACGCGGCGCTTCCCCGTCCGCGATCGCGCGATGCAGCGCCGTTCGTTCGGCGCAGTTGGTCGGCCCGTACGCCGCATTCTCCACGTTGCAGCCGAGATGAACGCGGCCTGATGAATCGAGCAATGCGCTGCCTACTTTAAAGCGGGAGTACGGCACGTAAGCCCGCTCCCGCACTTGCTTGGCCCATTCGATCAATTCCGAGCGTTGCATGCGGTCACATCCTTCTTTGATTAGAAAATCGTGTATAAATAAAAGCAAAGCAACGTGATGAGGCTGCCTATCAAGGCTCCCAGCAGCTGCGAGGCGAAAGATCTCCGCCGTTTATCATATAACACGAGCGAGAGCACGATAGCGAGAAAAAAACCTAGCAGCGATGCGAGCGTATCCTCGATGCGGTATGCAATCAGCGTCGCAACGGCGAAGGCTACCGCGCTGAGCAAGCTCGGCTTCACCCAGGTGCCCTTCTCCGTGAACCGCGTCTGAATGACGATTACCGTCAGAATAACCAATGATAGCAAAATCCATACCGCGCCTGCGGTCAGCGCATGGCCTTCCATGGCGCGACCGGTCCGCAGCAGCCGGTCGATCGGATCGTAGAACACGACCATGCCCGTAACAACGGCAAAAGCCGCAGTCACCAATACCGCGGCTGCAGCTACGTCTTTGGCGATTTTGGCGAGCGGATGGATGTCCGGCATCGCCAGATCGACCGACTTCTCAATGGCGGTATTGATGAGTTCCGTCACGATAACGAGCGTCACCGCAAGCAGAATGAACAAGACGTCCGTTTTGGAAAGACCGAAAAGCAAGGCAAGCACCAAGGCCAGAAACGCTAGCGTGAAATGAAATTTCATGTTGCGCTGGGTGGAGAGCGCATATTTGACGCCTTCGTACGCGTACCGGAAGCTGCGCTGCCATTTGACCGGCTGTCTCACCGGGTCAAGCCCGCCTGCTGCAAGATCGCTTCCTGCTTCGCAAACATTTGCTTCTCTGCCCCTTCGTCCTGATGGTCGTACCCGAGCAAATGGAGGAAGCCGTGCACGAACAGGAACCCTAGCTCCCGATCGACGGAATGGCCGTACTCTTCGGCTTGCGCCACAGCCTTTTGTACGGAAATAATGACGTCTCCGATCGGCTCCTCGAAGCCTTCTTCCTCGTCGTCCCCTTCGTCCGAAGCATCGTCTTCATCGGCGTCCGAATCCGCACCGTTGCCGATGAATTCGAATTCCTCTTCGTCGTACTCCTCGTCGCCGTACACGATCTCAATCTCATCCTCGCCCATCTCGAGCATCGAGAAGGAGAGAACGTCCGTCGGCTTATCCAGTCCGCGGTACTGTTTATTCAGCGCTTGAATCGCCGCATCGTCGACGAACGTTAACGTCACTTCGCCGTCCGATACCTGCTCGGCCTTCCCGGCCAGCCGCAGCAGCTCTTCCAGCTTCCGGACCAGCTCCGGGCTAATCTCGATATGGTCTTGCTCATTGCTAAACGATAATCTCAAACTCATGGGTCCACCTCTTTTTTATTCTCGTCCGCTTTATTCTCGTCCGCAGCCTTGTCTTTGTCTTTACGAGCTTTTGGATCTGCCCGCGTCACTTGAACGTCGGCCGGATATTCGATTCTGGAGTGAAAAATACCGAGCAGCGTCTCGTTCAACGTTCTCGCAATTTGATCGAGCTCTTTAATCGTCAAATCGCATTCATTGAATTGACCGTCGTCCAATCGGCTCTTGATAATCTTGCGAACCATCGAATCGATTTGCTCCACGGTCGGATTCCGCAGCGAGCGGACAGCCGCCTCGACGCAGTCGGCGATGCCGACAATCGCCGCTTCCTTCGTCTGCGCATTCGGTCCCGGGTAGCGGTAGTCCTTCTCCTCCGGCGGTTCTTCGCCCCGCTCTTCGGCTAGTTTCTTCGCTTTGTGGTAAAAAAACTGAAGCAGCGTCGTGCCGTGATGCTGCTCGGCGATATCGCGAATCGGCTTGGGAATATTAACATCCTTCAACATTTCGGACCCGTCGCGGGCATGAGCCACGATAATGGACTTGCTGAGCGCCGGATCGATTTTGTCATGCGGATTTTCGATATTCGTTTGATTCTCGATAAAATAGCTCGGTCTTTTCGTCTTGCCGATATCGTGATAGTACGATCCGACCCGGCACAGCAAGCCGTCCGCGCCGATCGCTTCCGCGGCGGCCTCCGACAAATTGCCGACCATCACGCTGTGATGATACGTCCCCGGGGTCTCCGTCAGCAGCTTGCGCAGCAGCGGATGGTTCGGATTGGACAGCTCGACGAGCTTCAACGGCGACAGAATGCCGAACGCCACTTCGAAGAACGGGAGCAAGCCGATGACGAATACGGCGGTCAGCAGCCCGCTGCCAAGGGCGAACGAGGCCGCGAAGATGGCGGCGCGTTTGGACTCCTGCTCCTCGAACAACAGCAAGGCGGCAACAAGCGCCACCGCGAACACCGAAACCATCATGCCCGCCTTGAGAATCGACGAGCGCTGGCTCGCCCGCTGAATCGAGAAAATCGCGGCGAACGACGTGGAGAATGTCAGCAAGCCGTAGCGGAAGTCGAACGTTTGCACGTGGTCGGAGTTGAAAATGATGCTCGCCATCACGCTGAACAGCACGGTTGCGATAAACGCCAGCTGCGGGTTTAACAAAATCGTGATCAGCATCGCTCCCATGGCTGTCGGTGCCAAATACCCGATCATCGGGTAGTCGAGGTTCTGCATCATCGAGAACACTTTCATAAACGTAACCGTCAAAAATAAAATGAGCACGAGCATTAACAGCTGCACGTTGTTATACTTGATCGGCAGCGCGCTTTGCCGGACGTACATATACAGCGCAAGTCCGCATAAGGAAACGAAAATAAACAGACCGAGATGAGGCCAATACGAGCGATCGTCTTTCAACAGCTCCAGCGCAGCCAGCCGCTGATAGACGTCTTCGGTAATTTTATCACCCTTGGCCACGAGCACCTCGTTCTTGTTGATAAAAATTGGCTTCACATTGTCCCGGGCGTGGCCTTTCGCTTCTTCCGTACCTTTCTGATCGTAGAACTTGTTCGGCGTCAGCGCCGCCCGCACCAGCTCCTGCACAATCTCCCTCGCGTTGTTCTTCGACAAGGTCGAGGCGTTAACCAGCTCCGCCACTTTCGCCCGGCCCGGCTGCGCCTCCAGCAGCTGATCCGTCATCAGCCGTGATACGATTTCTTTGGCGACCGGCTGCATTTGGAGTAAATCATCCTTGCTCAGCCGCGGAATTTTATAAAACGCTTCCTCTGGAATCCGGTACTGCTGCTCGTCGAAATCCTGGCGCATCTCGGCCAGCAATTCGGGACTGTACTGCCCGCTGTCCTGAAACTGCTTCAGCTGACGGTACAGGTGGTCTTGAATAAGCTGCGGAATGACCGTTTTGTAAATGTTCACTTTATCGGCTGTGGACACGTCCGCGTCGGCATTAATTTGCTGCAGCTTCTCGAAGACGGCTTCAAGCGCCATCTCGTTTTTCAACGAAACGATTTTGTAAACAGGCTGCACTTTCGCAGCCGCCTCTTCCTTGGCCTTCTCCGTGGCTACTTCATTCAATATGGCGCGCGGCGCCAGAATGTCTTTCTCGGCGACGGCGTTCAGCGTGATATCGTAGGTTTGCGGGACAACACGGTGCAAAAGCGCAAAGTAAAAAAAGACGGCTAGCGCCAAAAACAGAAGAAAGCGCACGATGGCGCTATATCTCCAGCCGGCAAGCCGATATTGGTATTTGCCCCGAATGGAAACGCGATTGCTCATGATGAAAGGTCAGCCCTTTCTCAGCCTTCTTTGTCTTCATTATAGGCTACGATGATTTTTTGCACGAGCGAGTGACGAACGACATCCTGTTCGGCGAAGGTAATAAATCCGAGCTCTTCGATCCGGCCCAGGATCCGTTTCGCTTCCACAAGACCCGAAGACTTGCCGCGCGGCAGGTCGATCTGGGTGACGTCGCCGGTAATGACCATCTTCGACCCGAAGCCGAGCCTCGTCAGAAACATTTTCATCTGTTCCGGAGTCGTATTCTGCGCCTCGTCCAATATAATAAAAGAATCGTCAAGCGTTCTCCCCCGCATGTAGGCGAGCGGCGCGATTTCGATCAATCCGCGCTCCAGCGACTTCAGCACCTGCTCGGGACCCAGCACGTCGTTAAGAGCATCATACAACGGGCGCAAATAAGGGTCAACTTTTTCCTGAAGGTCGCCCGGCAGAAAACCGAGACTTTCTCCCGCCTCGACGGCAGGGCGCGTCAGCACGATCCGCTTCACTTTGCCCTCTTTCAGCGCGGCTACGGCGAGAACGACGGCGATGTAGGTTTTGCCCGTCCCCGCAGGTCCGATCCCGAAGACGATATCCTTCTTCTTGATTTCGTTTACATACTGCTTTTGCCCGATCGTCTTCACACGAATCGGCTTGCCTTTGTGCGTAACGGCGATTTCGCCCTTGAACAGATCCAGCAGCTGATCGGCCTTCATCTCTTTGGACAAATCCAAAGCATAAATCACGTCGCGCTCGGTCAGCACGTACTGGTTTCGGATCAACTCGAGCAGTACCGCAAATAAATGCTCGAGACGCGCGGTTTCGGCGCTCGCGCCTTGAATGACGATCTCCGCTTCGCGCGTAAAAATGGACGCCTGCACTTCCCGTTCAATCAAGTGCAGAAACTTATCCTGCGGCCCGAAAAGCGCCTGGCCCTCGGACGGATTTTTCAAAGATACTTTCACCGTTGTCGCTTGTTCCATCCAGTTCTCCTTCAACGATAACCGTTCGTCATATGAAATTAAGGCACAATCGGTTGTTCAACCGCAATTGACTCCTCGACTTCCAAAAGCACTTCCATATAAACTTTACCATTCTCCGCCTTCTCATGCAAAATTTTTTCGGAAACGACCCTTGCGCCCCCGCCCGCAGCAGACAATATTTGTGCTTTCGCCTCCGTCAATCCGACGCTCGACGCCTCCTTCGGATCGATCGGCTGCTCCTGAAGCTCCACTTCCATCACCTTCTCGCTGAGCCATCCGATCGGCAGTGTGTAGGAGCGCCAACTGAGCGTTTTGCGTTCCTGAATCGTTTCCGTCTGCCCGAACGGCACTTTACCGTACCCGGACACCTGCACCCCGCGGCTGCCGAGGACCAAGTAAGAGCGTTGTTTACTTTCGCCCGTGTAAACTTTATATTGACGCACGAGCGGCACTTCGACCGTCGGTTTGTACCAGACCACACCTTTGACGGTGCCGGAAGCTACGACCGTTTGCTGATGGAGCTCGTCGCCGATCATGCCGGATATGAGGATGTCTCCTTTGCGCACATACGTATTCGGCTTAACGGCGGGACGTCCCTTTTCAGCAAAAATCTCCGTCACAAGCGCATGCTTCGAGGCCACCAGATGCCGCGGATTCATCAGCGGCGGCTTCTCCGGAATCGTCGCTTCGACGACCTTGATCACGACATGCGTACCGCGCACCTCAACGCCGATCCAAGCTGCGGCCGGCAGCTGACTCTGCATCGCCCGGGACAGCTCGGAAGGCTCCTTCAGCTTAAACTTCCACTGCAGCCGGTACACCCCCTGCTGCTTGGCCGCCTGCAAAATTTGTTCGGTTTGAATCGTCTCGTTGCCCTCCACGCGAACCTGCAAGACGAGCTGGGAAAGCAAATAAATGCCGATGACGAAGCCGAGCAGCCCGATGGCGAAAAATTTGCGCCTCTCGAGCTTGTCCAGCCAAAACGGAAAGCCGCGTTTTTCCTTGATGCGAATCAGGGAGCCTGTCTCTTTCAAGAGCGGACGAAGCCGAAAAAAATCGGGCACGGTGACATATAACGAAATCCGCTCCTTGTCCAAATAACGGATGTCCCAGACGGACATCCTTTTCTGTGATAAGCGGTTAACCAAATGCTCCAGCTTGCCTCCGGTGACCTCCAGATGAACAAAGCCGCGCAGACGGTAAATTAACGAAGCTTTCAAGACTCTCATCCCCTTTCCGGCTCTAGGACATATATTTGATATCTCGGATTTTCCCTTCAATCATCACTTCATCAGGCAGGATCGCGCGAATCACCAGATCGGAGCCGTCCACTTCAAGTTTTCCTTTCGCCAAGGCCAATTTCAAAGAATCGCTGGAGAAGTGAAGGACGCCCCGATGATTTTCGATATAAAGCTGCATATTCCCGATCATCGTAATGCGGGGCAGGTCCATAGCGACGTCCTGAGGCAGGTCGAGCAGTTTTGCCGTAAATTGATTGATTTTGTGAGTCAGACTGCGCATACTTAACCTCCTCCGGTAGCGGGCGCTTTGCAAAATAGCGGAAGATCACGGGCTATTTACACGATATGCCGGGGAATCGAAATTATGACGTCGGGCTGGGAAAAAGAGTAAATGACCCGGCCGAAATCCAGGCCGAAATATAGCTAGGAAGCCTGCCCGCGGAACCGGGGATGCGCAGTTTCGCGCAGGAGGCTTGAACTGCGCCAACGCCAAAAACCGCCGCAAGCGATGAAGGACAACCTTCATCGCTTGCGGCGGTTAGATGTAAGCCGGTTCCGCTAACGCCGATAAGGACGCTTAGCGCGCGGCGGGCCAAGAATTTCCGCCCAGAGGACGCCGAGCGCCGCGTCTTCCGGGCGCAGCGGACCGGGCGCTGAAGCCGGCTCGGCGGCTCCCGCCCCGCCGGTGACGCGTTCGCCCAAGCCGCGGCCCACGGCTAGCGGGCGCTCCCGCCGCTCGCGCTGAGCCGCGTACGGGTCTTCAGCTGCGGCCTGGCGCTCCGCAGACTCGCGAATGACGGGCGGCTTGTTCGCGTGTCCGCGCGTGTCTGCACGCTCCGCAGAAGCCGCCTGCGGCTGCCCAGGAGCCGCCTTGCGCATCGGCCGGGCGTCCGAACCTTTCGGCCAGCCGGAACCTCCGCCCCCGAAGGGCGGCATGCTTGAAACCGGCTTGCCGGGCGATTGCGGCTTAGCAGAGTTTCCTTGCTTCATCTGTTTGAACAACGAGCTGAAGACGAAGAAAACAATCGCCACAACGATCCAATTTTCCAATAAAAAATTGATGATGTTCACGGGTTATTCACCGCCTTTACCGCACGTCGCTCCCGCTTCACGCGTCCTCGCCCTGTTGGCCGGGGTTGTTGTTCATTTTGCCGAGACTGGAGCGCATTTGCGTATCCGCATCGATATTTTTCAAGTTCATATAATCCATGACGCCAAGCTTGCCTTCGCGAAGCGCTTCGGCCATCGCAAGCGGCACTTCGGATTCGGCTTCGACCACCTTGGCCTTCATCTCGACGACCTTCGCTTTCATTTCCTGCTCCTGCGCGACAGCCATCGCGCGCCGCTCCTCCGCCTTCGCTTGGGCGATGCGCTTGTCGGCTTCCGCTTGCTCCGTTTGAAGGTTGGCGCCGATATTTTTGCCCACGTCGACGTCCGCAATATCAATGGATAAAATCTCGAATGCCGTACCGGCGTCCAATCCTTTGCCAAGCACGGTGCGTGAAATCAAGTCGGGATTTTCCAGCACGTCCTTATGCGAGCCGCTGGAGCCGACCGTCGTGACAATGCCTTCGCCGACACGGGCGATGATCGTCTCTTCCCCGGCGCCCCCGACTAACCGCTCGATATTGGCGCGTACCGTCACTCTGGCGATAACCTTTACTTCAATCCCGTCCTTCGACACGGCCGATACGGTAGGCGTCTCGATAACGCGCGGATTGACGCTCATTTGCACGGCCTGCAGCACGTCCCGTCCGGCCAGATCAATCGCCGCCGCGCGTTCGAACTCAAGATGAATGTTCGCGCGGTGTGCGGCAATCAGCGCATTGACGACGCGATCGACGTTACCGCCCGCCAGAAAGTGACTTTCCAGCTGGTTGATCGTCAACTCTATTCCCGCCTTCGTCGCTTTGATCATCGGATTGACGATGCGGCTTGGTAAGACGCGGCGCAGGCGCATCGCGACCAGCGTGATAATGCCGATCCTCACTCCGGACGCCAACGCGGAAATCCACAACATGACCGGCACAAACGTGAAAAACACCGACAGCGCAATAATGACCACAACCGCTAAAAATAAAACCGAAATCAAACTCGTATCCATGAAACACAACGCCTCCTTATTGTTTTACTTCCTTCACAACGATACGCGATCCTTCGACGAACGTAATCGTCACCGTCCGGTTGGCGGGTATAAATTCACCATCGGCGACGACGTCGAGCCGCTCTTCATCGAAGACGGCCGTCCCCGCAGGCCGAAGCGGCGTAACCGACGTGCCGGTCTTGCCGACCAGCTCGCGCCGGGTAACGACGGAAACGTAGCCTTCTTCGGTCGTCAGCTTATCGCGCAAGATGAACCGGTTCCAAACGCCGCGGTGCTGGAAGATTTTCACGACAATCGCTACAACGACGACGGCCCCGAGGAACGCGATGCCCAGATTCAGCGCCGCCAGCTTCATGTTATAGGCCGACAGCACGACGCCGCTGAATAGACAAACCGCTCCAAGGAAGCCGAGAATGCCGAAGCTGGACACGAAAATTTCCAGTATAAGCAGGAATATGCCGGCAATAAACAGCGCCACGTCTTCCACCCCCGCAAATCCAGCGATATAATGCCCGAAAAAGTAAAGTCCAAACCCTAAAATACCCAGCACGCCTGCGATGCCGAAGCCTGCTACAAGCATTTCGATGGCGATCCCGGCGATGCCGATCAACAACAGCAGCACGGACACCCAGGGGAGCGTCACAAAACGCGCCACCTGCTCCGCAGCGCTTGCTTCAATCGTGACGAGCGGATGATCCGCGCCGCCGATAAAGCGCACCACTTCCTGCACGTCGGCGGCCATCGTCTCGGCATAACCGACCTTCACGGCCTCTCCCGCCGTAAGCGTCAAAATTTGCCCTTTCGGTACTTCGCGTCCAAGCTCCGGCAGCGAAAGCCCGACCTGTTTATCCACCATCGCCTCGGCGACTTGCGTATTGCGGCCGCGCAGCTCCGCGGCGGCCTTCATCTGCCCCGACCAATACGAGACGACCTTCACGTTCTCGATCTCGCTGCCGGTCCCGTCCACTACGGCGGCCGCTCCCATGGAACTGCCGGGCTCCATGGCGATGCGGTTCGCATTCAATGCGATATACGCGCCGGCCGAAATCGCTTTCCCCCGCACGTAAGCGATTGTCGGTATCGGACTTTCTTTCACGAGCTGCCCGATATGCTCGGCCGATTCCACGCTTCCTCCGAGCGTATCGATGTCCAGAATGATGTGCATGGCGCCAAGCTCTTGCGCCTCGGCAAACGCTCTTTGCATAAACCGTTCAAGCCCGCTTTCGATCGTCCGATCCACCGGAATGACGACAACCGGGGCGGCAAGCGGCGGTGCGGACGGAGCTTGCGGTACGGACGCGGCGTGCGCACCCGGCAGCAAGCATACGAACGCGACGCCTGCCACAAGCGCAAGCCATAGGATCAACCTGCGGATGAAGCACGGTTCGCGGGTTTTATCGGCTGCTGCGTACATAGGCTAGCCTCCTTCGATCAGGATGAAATATGCCCTATCGGAAAGTAATACGCAAATGTTCGGCATTTGATTCGTCCGATACGCATTATTCGTTCGAAGATACCCTTTCAGGTTAAAAAAAAGAAACACTCCAATACTGGAGTGTTTCTCCGGGTCGTTAGTTTAATAATTGTTGAACGAACTGATTGACGACTTTACCGTCAGCTCGTCCTTTCACCTTCGGCATCAACGCGCCCATGACTTTACCCATATCCGCTTTTGAAGAAGCCCCCACTTCTTGGATGGTCTGCTGTACAATGGCTTTTACTTCTTCATCGGAAAGCTGTTGCGGCATGTATTCCATCAATATGGCAATCTCAGCACGAAGGTTTTCGGCCAAATCTTGACGACCGGCCTTCTCAAATTCTTGGAGGGAATCTTTGCGCTGTTTGACTTCGCGATTCAAAACGTCAAGAACTTCTTGTTCCTCTAAGGTTTTACGCTGATCTATCTCAATGTTCTTGATAGCGGCACGAACCATACGGATTACGGAGAGTTTAAACTTGTCTTGACTCTTCATCGCGAGCTTCATGTCTTCGTTCAATCTGTCGCTTAAGCTCATCGATTAAGCCCCCTAGAACTTTCTCTTGCGAGCAGCCTCAGACTTCTTCTTGCGCTTAACGCTAGGCTTCTCATAATGCTTACGTTTCTTGACCTCCGCCAACACGCCATCTTTAGCGATGGAACGCTTAAAGCGGCGAAGTGCAGCATCTATCGTTTCGTTCTTGCGAACTCGAGTTTCTGACACCAGTTTTCCCTCCCTCCGAACAGACCGTCCAAGACGAAAAAAGACATTCATCAAATTTCATTATAGGCCAAAAAATATACAGGTGTCAACCTATATACGGAAAGTCTTGCGAGCAAAGAAAACACGCTTTATTTTCCGTTTAATGGCCCCAGCTTTTCGCCTGCCAGCAAGTGATAATGAATGTGGTAGACGAGCTGCCCGCTGTCCGGGTTGCAGTTGTTAATCAGCCGGTAGCCGGTCTCGGCTACGCCTTGCTCCTTGGCGATTTGCTGGGCCGCGCGATGCATATCGGCGATCAGCGGCAAATCCTCCGCCGCCGCGTCGTTCATCGTCGGAATATGCTTCTTGGGAATGATCAACAGATGCACCGGCGCTTCCGGTTTAATGTCATGAAACGCGAGCACGCGCTCGTCCTCATAAACTTTCTTCGAAGGCAGCGTTCCTTCTACGATTTTGCAAAAAATACAATCCAATGACCTACACCCCCGTCCTATCCACTTTATATCGCTTCTATCATATCGAATTTTTGAAGAAAAATCCAACCGCTCGCCGTAACGCCGGCAGACCCGCGATACTCCCTTGCCCATCCATGCATGGAAGAATAACGACTTTCCTGCAGCACGGTCCCGCTCGGTCCTGCAAGCCGTTGCTCCAGCTTCCCGAAATACGGCTGCATCGCGCTTCTCAAGCTGTTGGCGTGTCCGAACATAAAATTAGACTCAGAGTCTAAAAATGTATAGGAACTTTGGCGAAGTTGTCATATAATAACGGTATAACCTTTCTCCTGAAACCAAGTCCAATACAAAGGAGGCCTGTACATGAGCCGATTCATGCGCGCGGCCACACGTAAAAAGCGGGAGCATCTGCTTGAGGTCGCCATTCGGCTGTTTATCGAACGCGGATACGAGCAGGTGTCCGTCGACGATATTATTGCAGCGACTCGCACGTCGAAGGGAACGTTCTACCATTATTTCAAAGGCAAAGACGAAATATTGTTGGACTTGCCGCGCAAACTAATCACGATTATACAAGCTTGGTCGGAACGGAAACCGACTCAAGTTCCGTCCCTGGAGCACCATATTAACCGGCTGCTGCTCGAGCTTGCCGAGCAGGTCGCCCCGTCTGCGCGTTTGCTGCGAAGCTGGATCGCGCTCTCGCTCCAGAACGACAGTCTAAAATCGGCCATGGAGGAGCTGCAGCAGACGCTGTACCAGAGCCTGCTGCGCTGGCTTCCGGAGCCCGGCAAAACGAACGCTCTCGTATCCGCCTTCTTCGGCACGCTGCTGCTGTGGTGTTCGCGGGACGACGGCAGCGATTTGCCAGCCGCCATGCGGTCGCAGCTGATCTGGGTTTGGGAAGGCATACGGCATACGGCGGAAGAACGAACCGCGACGCTGGAAGAGGAACCGAAAGGAGAATTTCATATGCAAGTGGCGATTATCGGAGGCGGACTGGCGGGATTAACCGCGGCCGCTTATTTATCGGAGCAAGCCGGAATTCGAGGCGTGTTGTTCGAGCGCAGCCCGCAGCTCGGGGGGCGGGCTTTTACTTATGAGAAAGCGGGATTTACTTTGAACTACGGCGCACATGCCATTTACGGCATCGATCGGCACAAATTGAGCGTGATGGAGCGCGAGCTCGGCTTATCGTTCAGCTCCAAGCAGGTCGATAAACGGCACGTCATGTACGCCAAGAACGGACAGTTGACCCCCGCTCCGCTCGACTTCGTCAATTTGCTGCGGACGGAGCTGTTGAACCCGATGCAGAAGGTGCGTTTCGTCGGGGAAATATCGGCGATCATCGCCAATATTCACAATGTGCGGAACTACCCGACCTTGGGCGATTATTTGGCCGAATCGGATGCAGACGAAGATGTCAAGGAGCTGTGGGAGCACCTCGTCTGCTCCAACTTCTTTATTACGCCGGAAGAGGCCCGCAAGGTGCCCGGGCCGGTCATTAGCGACTATTATCACAACCTGTTCCTCTCCACCCGGCCGGTGAACTACGTGCTCGGCAGCTGGGCCGTCATCACCAACCAGCTGAAGCAGAAGATCGAAGTGTCCCGCCGCTGGGACATTTCGCTGCAGGAAGGAGTCGAGAGCATCCGGTATGCCGACCAGCAGTTTATTCTGAAAACAAAAAACCGCGAGGTGGCGTTCGACCGCATTATATTTGCCATGCCGGTCCAGCAGGTGTGCAAGCTGCTTAAAGGGACGCCATGGGAGCCCTTCCTGGCGCCGTACGAGAACAATACGGCTACCGAAGTAATGGTGTACGATGTCGGGTTGAAGGAAGTGGTCGCCCGTCCGTTCAGCTATATCAGCGACATGGACAACAAGCTGTTCATCAGCGACGTGTCCGCGACCGACCATACGCTCGTTCCCGAAGGCGGCCAACTGCTTCAGGGAATCGCCTACTTGAACGACGCCTTCGCCGACGAAACGGAGCGCAAAGCGTATTTGGACAAAAAGACGCAGCAGATGGAAGCGTTGTTCGACCGGTATTATCCCGGTTGGCGCGAGGCGACAGAGGTCAAGCGCGTCTCCAAGAAGGCGATGGTTGCCAGCGTGAAGAACATCGCCGGCAACCGGCTGCTGCCGACACGGCTAGAAAGCGTTCCGTTCCATTTCTGCGGAGACGGCTGTCAAGGAAAAGGGGAGCTGGCCGAGCGCGCCTTCTCCACCGCGAGACAAGCGGCCAAAGCCATTATCGACGAGCTGGCCGCGGTGACGGTATAACGAAACAAAGACTGCTTTCCGGGAGAGATGATTCTCCCGGCGAGCAGTCTTTTTCCGTTTAATCGATGTATCGGACGGCGCAAATCAATAGAGAGGCACAATTCGGAATAGCAGCGTGGGAGTAAAGAAAAACGGGCTTCCCCTTGGCCGGATGGATTCCGGCCGGGGAAGCCTTGGGCAAAGACTTACCGGTACTTAAACCAGACGGCCCCACAGGTCGGCAAGCCGGCCAAGCTGATCTTTGAACCAGCCGAACCAGACAGCCGTTCGGGACGGCGCGCCGTTCGCCGATCGTTCCGAAGCACTCGGCGTCAACGTAGACACGGCTGACGCCGCTGTTACTTTCACCGCTTCGCCGGGGAAGGCGGCTGCCGATTTACCGTCCATCCGGATCGTTACCGTCCTTGTTTCGCCGTCCCACCCGACAACGCCTCCGAACGCCTCGCCGACGAAGCGCGCAGGAACCAACGTGGCTCCGTTCACAAGCTGCGCCGGCATCTCAAGCTTAACGGGCTTTCCGTTCTTGTAGGCTTCTCCGCTGCCAATGGCGATCGAGACGGTCGTGCCGCCTTTGGTCGCCGTTGCCGTCTTCGCAGCGGCGTTCCAGTCGACTTTTGCGCCCATTGCTTCGAAGATGGCGCGAACCGGCGCAAGCGTATTGCCCTCGCGAATGACGGGGGGCTGCTCGAAGTCGACGTCCTTCCCGTCGATCGACACCGAGATTCCGGACGTGATCGGAAACGACCGGGTCGCCGCCTTCTTGCCGGCATGATTGTAGATCCCGAGCTCCAGCACAGAGCCTTCCGGCACATCTCCCGCCTTCAGCTCGATGCCGTAAGGCGGGGAGGTTTGGGTTTGTACGAGCCGGCCGTTCACGGCATACTCGATTTTACCGATATAAATATCCGGAATTTTGACGAACGGGGTAATCAAAGCCCTCTTATAAATCGCGACGCCAGCGGTCAAAGGCACTTGACCGGATGGCTCGGGCGGTTTTGCCGCGTTTTCGATGTTCGTTAAGTAAAACGGCGGCTCGATCAGCTTCCTGTACAAGCTGTACATGGCGTCGTTGTCGCGCAATAAGTAATTGTTCTTGCTTTCCTTCATCTCCAGGTTGACGTTGAAGTAGGTGATCGCCTTCAGTCTCGGATACTTATACGGCATAATCCCGTACAACCGCTGCAAGTTCAGCGTGCCATATTCGGTGAAAGACTCTTGCGGAATATTCGCGTAATGGCTCACCGCCGTTTCGCTGATCATGAGCGGCTTGCGCTCGGCGTATGTGCGGTACAAGTAATCGAGCCGTTCGACCGGGCTTGTCGCCTGCATATTGCCTTGCTTCGGATCGCCGTTCTCGTACGGCTCGCTGTACAAGCTGACCCCTACCCAATCGACATAATCGTCGCCGGGGTAATACGCATCCATCGAATACATCGGCACGTCGCCGGGGCTCCAAACCATCGCCACGTTCGGCGCTTCCTGCTCCATGATGTCGTGAACCATCCGGAAATTGCGGATATATGTATCCGGATCGCCGTGCCAGGGCACCCAGTTGCCGTTCATCTCGCTGGCGTAACGGAGAAAAATCGGAATGCCCGCCGCTTTCGCTTCCCGCGCCCAAGCCCGCACGACCTCGTCGGTCACCGCGTCCAGCCCGTTCATCGGCTCCCAGGCGATTTGCAGTCCGGCACCGGCCTGCTTCGCACGATGGGCGTACTGCTTCGGGAACGGCTTGCCGACCTGCGTATACGCCAAATATAACGCATGCTTCTTGCCGTAGAACGACTCCGAGCGGTCGTAGTAGTTCAGCATCTTCGGGTCGCGCTCCGTGTACATTCCGATATACATGCCGTATTCGGGCTCGAACTTGGACAGTTTGCCGCTCGCAGGCAGCGCCCGCTGCCGAAGCGCTTCGGTGTCGGCCGTGGATATGTACGCTTCGACGGTCGTCCGGATTTGCTCCGCACGCTGCAGGTCGACCGCGCCCCAGTCTTTGCCGTCCTTCAGCCAATACTCGTTCTCGCGTTCATAGTAAGCGATGGCTTTCTCATAATCGCCGATTCCGTCAAAATATTGGTTCAGCTTGCCGCTGAACAACGCTGCGCTTTCCCAGTCCCCGGCGGACACATAATGGTCTGCCAAAAACTCCCAATGCGGCACAGCCGCTGCCGGGTTACCGGACGAAACGGCGGCATCCGCCGCTTTCCAGCGGTCCCAAATCGCATCGGCGTAGGCCGGCGCGGATCCGGTTACCAACAGGCCGATACCAAGCAAGGCGGACAGCGCTAATTTCGTAAAATTGGCGGCGGTTCGCCGGACTGCCCCCATGCGATATGTTGCTTGATCCCGCTTCCTGATTCGCATAGGCTGATCTGTTGATCGGTCCATCGTTCGTTCCCCCTTGTGCTCGTGACATGCCGCCGGCCGCCGAAAGCATGTCACGCCGATAACGTGTCCATATGGATATCTCTACCTATGCACGGCCGGGTATGTTTATGCGTGATGAAGCGCCGTGCCGACACCTACATCGTTTCCAGCGTCACACGGCTTCCACGGCCCCCCGGTTCTGCAGGCTGGACGACCAGCCGGCGCGGCAGCCGGGCTCTTAATTCCGGCACGTGACTGATGACGCCGACCGTTAAGTTATCCAGATGCAATTTCTCTAATGCGGTAACCACCGCATCGAGCAGTTCCGGGTCCAGCGTCCCGAAGCCTTCATCCAAGAAAAAGAATTCAAGCGGATATTCGCCCTTCAATTGAATTTGGGTGGAGAGGGCGAGCGCCAACGACAGCGATGTCAGGAACGTTTCGCCCCCCGACAATGTCGTGACCGGGCGTCTGGTACCGCCGTTCGCGTCGTCGCGGATGACGAAGCCGCCGCCCGAATCGACCTCGATGGCGTATTTGCGGCGGGTCAACTGACCTAACCGCTCCGAAGCCGCCCGGCTGACATGCATCAGCTGCTCCTCGGCCAAAAATTCGACGAAGGCATTGCCGCGCAGCACGCTTTGCAGCTTGCCAAGCAGCGTCAGCTCCGCCTGCAGCGCAGCGCGCTTCTGCTCCAGCTCCAGCCAACGCCCGTGCTTCGCCCGTACGTCTTCGCAATCACGTTCCGCTTTGGCGCTCGTCTGCAGCGCCGCTTCATCCTCGGCTTTGCAAAGCGCCAGTTCCTGCTCCAACGCGTCCCAAGCTTCATCCGAGACGTGACGGCCGGCGAGCGCTTGTTCCAGCTCTTGGCGGCGGACCGCCAGCTGATGCTCCTGCTTGCCGTGCGCCTCCACCTCGGCCGCCCATTCGCCGCGCTGCGCCTCGGCGATCAGCGCGTCCTCCACTTCGGCCGCAGAGGCGAAACCGGCGGCGAGCGACTGCTGCTCCCACTCGCTCTGGGTCTCGCGCTCCAGCGCAGCCGCCGACTGCTCGGCTTGCACAGCTGCCGCCGCTTGCGAAGCCGCCGACTGATGCGCGGCCTGCGCTTGATCGCGCAGCGACGCCGCCGTCGCCGCATCGGCTCGCAGCTTCGACAGCGCGCCATTCGCTTCAAGGGTCAGCTTGTTCGCGTCGCCGTCGCCGACGAGCGCAAAGAGCCGTTCCTGCCGCTGGCCGATTTGGCGCTGCAGCGCTTCCTGCTCGGCCGCCGTCCTCACCGCCAGTTTCTCGGCGTCGGCCAGCTCCTTGTGCAGCTGCTCCAGCCGGACTTGCTGTTCCTCGAGGAACGTAACGCTTTTCGCCAGCCGCTGCCGGATTTCTTCCGCTGCCGCATCCGAGCGTTCGAGCTGCCCGGCTAACTCAGGCAGCTGCTCCGGCTCCCATTCGGCGTAAGAGGCTTGCCATTGATCGCGCAGCCGGCTTCGCGTATCCGTCCATTCCTGCGCTTTGCGCGACTCGGCGTCTACGAGGCTCTGGACGCTTTGCAGCCGCGCTTCAAGCTCTTGTCGGCGCTTGGCCGATTGCCGCCGGTCTTGAAGCAGCGTTTGCCAGCTGCGTTCCAGCGCCTCGATTTCCCGTTCGAGCCCCTGCGTTACATCCGAATGGGCGGCGAGCGCTTGCTCGAACGCGGCCGTTGTCCGGACTTCCGCCTCCTCCGCTACCGCGGCGGCGGCTTCCAACCGTGCCTGCCCCGCCTCGCGCAGCTTCAGGATCGACGCCGGCGTTTCGGCTGCCGGGACGCCGTCCGCTACGGCTTGCTGCGCCCATTGCTTCTCCAGCGATTCCAGCTTATCCAGCAGTCGTCGCGCATGAAACCGGCCTTCGCGCAGCTCCTGCCGGCACGCCTCAAGCGCTTCCGGCGACACCTCGCCTCCGTCAGTCGCAGCAGCCGTCCCGTCACCGCCCTCCGGGCGATGGGAGGCCGGGTTCGGGTGCTCGGTCGAACCGCACACCGGACAAGCACCGCCGTCGTGCAGATGCGCCGCAAGCGCCGCTGCCATCGCCTCCGCTTCCGCCGCCTTCAAGCGAGCCCGCACGCGTTCGCCTTCCCGTGCGGCGGCTTGTTCCAGCAAGGCCATACGGCGCTCGCCTGCTGCCGCATCGTTATGTAAAGCCATCAAACGTTCCGCCCACTCCAGCGTACGCCGCTCTCCGTCCCGCTCCTGCTCAGCGAGCTCCTGCAGCAGCCTCCGCTGCTCCTCCGCTTCCGCGGCCCGCGCAGCCGCCGCGGTCTGCCGCTCGGCGGC